>JAAZOC010000032.1 GCA_012797935.1 Candidatus Microgenomates bacterium
AAAGAAAATCCCTATCAAAGAGTAGTCTCTATGCCATGGTATGAAAAAATTCGAGAGAAGAAGTGAGATGGAGAATTGATCATCAACAACTACACTTAATCTAGCAAGCCTTTTCAGATGCCATATAGGCATTTTTACATACCACCATCTTAAAAAATTCTGAAAAGAATATACAAGAATCATTGGGTACGAGTCTATCCTACTCTCATTCAAGAGTTGTTGACCTGAACTATCTAGGATTGTATTTTTTGATTCCATTTTTGGGCAGTTAAATCTTTTATTTAGTTTATTTCAAAACAAGAATATCTGCAAGTATTGTTATGAGATGGTAAAATATGGGATATGAGTATTTATGATGATATTAAAAAAGAGAAAGGGTATGTTACAGCTTTGGCTCCAATGGAGGGAGTTACAGATTCTGTTTTTAGGCAAATGGTTTCTAAGCTTGGGAAACCAGATCTGTTTTTTACTGAATTCTTGAATGTTGAGGGTTTTTGTTCCAAAGGTAGAGACAAAGTTGTGCATAGGTTAGATTTTGAAGATCTAGAGAGACCAGTAGTTGTTCAACTTTGGGGAAATGTTCCTGAGTACTATGCTAAAACAATTGATTATGTGAAAGAATTGAAACCTGTTGGTATTGATATCAATATGGGTTGCTCTGTTAGAGATGTTTTGTCTAGTGGAAGGGGTTCTGGTTTGATTAAAGACAAGGTTTTAGCTAGAGAGATAATTTCTGCAGTTAAAGAAAGTTCTGGTGATTTACCTGTTAGTGTAAAGACTCGATTAGGATATGATGAATTAGAGCTTGAGGGCTGGATTGGATATTTGCTTAAACAAAATTTAGATATGCTAACTATACATGGTCGTTTAGCAAAAGAAGGATACTCTACTCCTTCTAGATGGGATATTCTAAAGGATTGTGTAAACTTAAGAAATGAAATATCTCCAGATACATTGATACTTGGTAATGGTGATATCAAGAGTTTTGAACAAGGTACTGAGTGTGTAAAAAAATATTCTCTTGATGGCTTTATGGTTGGGAGATATATACTTAATGATCCATGGCTATTTTCTCAAAGAAAGGATATTTCAAAGGAAGAAAGGATATTAGCATTAAAAGATCATATGAATTTGTATGTTAACAAATTTAAAGACAGTAAGTCATACAATAGCCAAAAGAAATATATTAAAGCATATATTAATAATTTTGATGGTGCTGGAGAGCTTAGACAGGAGCTACTAGAGGTGTCTGATCTTGAATCTTTCTTTCAAATTCTAGATTCCCATTCTCTTTAATTTTCAATTTGCCGAAGTCTCCAGTAAAAAGAATTTCTTTTTTATTATTTTTATCTACTCCATATGTCTCTTGTATCTCTTTTACTTCATCTTTGTATCCGAACAAAGGAAGTATTTCTTTTGTCCAGGTTAGTGAATCTTCTACTTGTTCTCCATCTTTCAAAAGAATTGGTTTGTCACCATTTTGACCAAATTTTACAGAGAAGACACCATTCTCTTCGTTTCCCATTTCAAAATTTTCTCCCATTTGTTTTCTTAAAAATATTATTTACTTTTCCATCTTTCCAATTGTGGTATGAATGCTGTATACCAGAATCTCTTTATCGGTCCATATCCTTGTTTTCTTAATTCCTCTTTTACAAAGTTAACCATTTCTTTTGAAGTTGTATAGTTGTCTGTAAACTTCCCATGTTGGTAACAAAAACTACAGTATTTTTTACTTTTGGTACCATCTTTTTCTGTACCACCACCTCTTTTGTCCTGAGCCATTGGCATCCCGCAACTCTGACAGTATTTGTCAAATTGTCCCATATTTTTAAGAGATAATTTAAAATATTTAATGAACAACTCTACTCTTTTATGATATCATATCCTCCCTTTATTGTTTAAGAAATATATGGAACCAAAGGAAAAAGAAGTAAAAGGATTAGAATACAGAGAAATACAGTGTGGTCGTTTTGCAGAAGCAGTTGATTGTGTTGTTGATTCTGTGGAGGACAATTCATTTTGTCTTGTAGATATTGATGGTACATTAATTACAAATCAGTTTGTTAAATTACCATTTGTTTGTCATTTCGCGGATTCTCATATCTCTAGTGATATTCAAGAGAGTTTTAGTAAATTAGCAGGTGTTTTTGATTCTGGTAATTTGGCATTAGTAACAAACAGGAATGGATTTGAGAGATTGGTATGGAATAGTAATACTGTTTTAGATAATGCGAAGAGTTTGTTGAGTAAGAATGGTATTGAGAATTCTTTGTACACATTTTTGAATAAACAGGTTCATTGGTTGTTCAGTGATCGATCTAATCAATTGGTTGAGCAAATAGCCAGCTGTGTTGATGCTGAGAGTGTTTTTACTCTTTACAGTATAGAGGATTTTAGTTATGTGTCTTTGAACAGGGATTCTTTTCTTAATGAAATTGGTAAGAGATTAAAGGATGAGTTGGGATTGGATATTAGGATTGTTAATTATGTGATAAAGGGGTAAATTTATTTTCATATATATGAATCAAGTTTCTTGTTTACATAGTGAGTATGATTCTCTTCAGTTGAGATATGGTGATCCTACTCTTTCTTCTGTTTACGGTGCTGGTTGTATAGATTCTCCAAGGGTTATGTTTGTCTTCATGAATCCAACAGGAAGGAATGTTTCTGCTAGTGTTTCTTGGAAAGGTATTAAAGCTCCTTGGTTGGGTACTAAGCAGGTATGGGATATTTTCCATAAATTGGGTCTTTTGGATTGTGATATATACAAGAGTATTAGAGAGATGAAAGCAAATGAATGGGATGAGGATTTCTGTAGTGCTTTGTATGAAGATATTGCAAGGAGAGGTATATATATTACTAATTTAGCGAAGTGTACACAGCTAGATGCTAGGGCTTTGAAGGATAGTGTTTTCAAGGAGTATTTGGAATTGATGTTTAGAGAGATAGATATTGTAAAACCAAAGAAGATAGTTACATTTGGTAATCAGGTATCTTCTATATTGTTAGGAAAGAATATCTCAGTTAGTAAATATTTAAACTTAGAAAGTGAGAATGTTAATGGTTATTCTGTTTACCCTACCTACTATCCTGTAGGACAAGGTAGAAGGAATATGGATATATCAATATCTAGAATAATGAAGGTTATGAATGAGGGTGAGTAAGTATTTTCTTCATTTCAACCATATCCATTTTTGTTTTAACTAGTGGATATTTAATTTCTTTTGTAATTTCAAAGCCTAAGTTCTTGTAAAATTCTATAGCATTTAAAGTTGAGTATAGAGAGATTTGTTGTATATTGTTCCTTCTAAAATCGGTTTCAATATATTCGTACAGTTGTTTGCCATATCCTTTGCCTTGTAAATCAGGATCAATTTG
>JAAZOC010000033.1 GCA_012797935.1 Candidatus Microgenomates bacterium
ACATATTCAAAGAAGAAGTATTTGCATTTACACCTAAGAATAAAATAATACCCCTAGAGAAGGGTGATACTGTTTTGGATTTCGCATATAGATTGCATACACACATTGGCAACAGTGCTACAGGAGCAAAAATAAATGGCAAACCTGCAAGTCTTTCTACAAAAGTAGAAACTGGAAATATTGTTGAAATAAAAACTGACAAAAACAAAACTTACCAACAGGAAAAAGCACTCCAGTACTCAAATTCAGAAAGTACAAAGAACAAAATTAAAAAATTCCTTTCTAAGAACTTAAAAAAATAAAAGAAAAGATATAGAATAGGAGATATGAAAAAAGAAACAAGAAAAAAGATAAGTGATGTTCTAAATGTATTGATTGCAGTTGTTCTAGTAGGAAGTATCATACTACCAATCCTTCTTACTCTTTTCATACTCTAAAGTATGACCTTAAATATTGATTCCAAAATAAACGAAATAAAAGGAATTGGAGAGAGACAGACATCTCTTTTTGAAAAGTTAAACATATTTACAGTAAAAGATCTTGTCTTCCATATACCATTCAGATACCAAGACACATCCTCAGTTATATCAATACAGGAATTTAAAGAACTTGGGAAAGGAACATTCTTAGCAAAAATAGATGATGTAAAGACAACATACTTTAGAAAAAAAATTACTACAGTAAAAGTATCTGATGAAAACGAATCACTAAGACTTACATTTTTCAATCAACCATATTTGCAAAAAGTTTTTGTAAAAGACGATATATACATCTTTGATGCAAAGATATCAGAGAAAGGAAGTAAGAAGAATATATACAATCCAAAATTTGAGCAATTTAAATATGACCCCAATAATCAAACACATTTAGGAAAGTTAATTGGAATATATCCAGAAACAAGTGGACTTTCTTCAAGAACAATAAGAAGTAGAATAAAAACAGTAGAAGAAAATATAGAAGATTTTCTAATTGATCCACTAAATACAAAACAAATTTCTGAGTTGGAAATTGATACTTTAAGTACTGCAATTAGAAATATTCATTTTCCAAAAGACCAAAATGATGTAGATAAAGCAAAAGAGAGATTGTCTTTTGATGAGATGTTAAAAGTAGCAATAAGAATAGAGAAAGAAAATTTGAAAAGAGAAAAACAAAAAGCAAAAGCTATGAATATTAAAAGTAAAGATATAAACAAATTCATCAAGAACCTACCATATAAGCTAACAAACGATCAGAACAAAGCATTAGAAGAAATACTTGAAGATACCTCTAAAGTAAAACCAATGAATAGGCTACTAAATGGGGATGTAGGAAGTGGAAAAACAGTTGTAGCAGCAATTACAATTTTAAATACAATAAAGAATGGATATTCTTGTATATTACTAGCTCCAACAACAGTCTTAGCAAAACAACATCAGAACACATTTGATAAACTTTTCGAAGATACAGATATCAAAGTTGAACTTTGCATTTCTTCAAACAAAAACATCAGTAGCTATGACAACAAACTAATCATTGGTACACATGCAATTCTCTTTGAGAAAACACTTCCAAAAGATTTAAATCTAGTTGTCATAGATGAACAACATAGATTCGGAGTAGAACAAAGAGAATATTTCAAACAAAAAAATGGATATACTCCTCACTATTTAACAATGACAGCAACACCAATACCACGAAGTCTAACAGAGATATTCTTTGGGGGATTAGATGTTTCAGAGATAAAAGAGAAACCTTCAAACAGACAAGATATCAAAACATATTACACACCAGCATTAAAGAGAGATTCTTGTTTTGAATGGGTGAAAGGAAAAATAGTAGAGAGCAAATTTGAGAATCAAGCATTCATCATATACCCATTAATTGAAGAATCAGAAAAGCTAGCATCAAAGTCAATAATGACAGAAATAGAATATTTAAAGAAAAAATTTAAAGGATTAAATGTTGAGTATTTACACGGGAGATTAAAAGAGAAAGAAAAGAATTCTCTTCTAGAAAAATTCAGAAATAAAGAAATACATATACTCATTTCAACAACCGTGATTGAAGTTGGTATAGACATACCTGATGCAACAATTATGGTTATAGAGGATGCTGACAGATTTGGTCTAGCACAATTACATCAGCTAAGAGGAAGAGTTGGAAGAAGTGCGAAAGAATCTTTCTGTTTTGTCATACCAAATGAGAATGTTGAGAAAGATTCTCCTGCTGAAAAAAGATTGAAATACTTTGCACAACACAATAGTGGATTCGAAGTTTCAGAATACGACTTGCAAAGTAGAGGACCTGGAGAAGTATATGGACTAAAGCAATCAGGAATCCCTCTTTTCAAAGTAGCAGATATACATGATACAAAAATGCTTTCTAAAGCAAGAAAATTTGCAAAAAAACTTCTGAAAGAAGATAATAGCATCGAAAATATATTAGAAAACCTTTTTAGATGAAAATACATATAGTTTTGGACAATATAAGATCTGTATTTAATGTAGGCAGTATTTTTAGATCTGCTGATGGTGCAGGTAGTGTAGAAAAAATATATCTATGTGGGATAACATCAGATATAGATAATCCCAAATTAGATAAAACTGCACTAGGAGCAACTGAAATGGTTGATTCAGAGCACTATGATACTACTGAAGAAGCTTTAGAAGAATTAAAGAAAAGAAATATTCCAATATACTCAGTAGAACTTACAGATGATGCAGAAAATTTTCAAACAATAAAATATCCAAATGAACTAGCAATAGTTTTTGGTCATGAAAAGAATGGTGTTGATGAAAGTGTACTATTACATAGTGATAAAAGAATAATGGTCCCTATGAGAGGAAAGAAAGAATCTCTCAACGTAGCTAACTGTGCAAGTATAATATTGTACGAATTAACAAGAGAGTAGTTTCTGGTAGAATATTAGAATGAAACTGTCTTTTAAAAAAGTTGTCCTCATAACAATCCCTGTTTTACTAATCGGTGCTTCCATTTACTACTATATTGAAAAGAGCAAAAAAGGTACAGAAGATACAGGAGATGGAAACTGGATATACAGAAGATCTCTCAATGTAGAGAACAACCAAGATATTCCACTTTCAGAAGAAGATGTTCTCTTAACAATAAATACAAAAGAACTCATCGAACAAAGGAAATTGCAACAAAACTGTGCAGACTTAAGATTTGTAGACGATGATAATTTAACACAATTAAACTACTGGATAGAGGGAGGTTGCGATACAGAAAACACAGAAGTTTGGGTTAGAATTCCATTGGTACCTAAAAATGGGAAAACTGTATATATGTACTATGGAAATGAAATAGCAGAGGATACACAAGAGAGTTGGAAGGGTAATTTCATAATACAAAATATAAATGGATGTAGTGGAGAAACAAAAAAAGAAGATATCTTTGATGGGAAATATGCAATGGGTAGTAAGGTATTTGGTAACACAGGAGGAGCTTCAAAACATAGCCATGAGATAGAAAATACAACAAATAATTGCACTCAAAAAGTATATCTAAGTACAAGCGGAAGTAGTAAAGAAGATTCAAATATTTTAAGCAAAAAGATATCTTCAACAGAAATATCTATACCTTCAGTAGAAACATATTTTTGTTCTACAGAAAATGGTTTACTACCAGAAAACAGCATAACTATGATTGATAGCTCATTTTTACCTTCTGGATGGACACTAGAAAAAGATATAATTGGCAAATTCACAATTGGAATTTCAGATAAGGAGCTGACAAAAAATACTAGTCATGCACACAAAGGTTTAAATTCAGACATTATTGAAAATGGTAAAGACACTATTAATAAAGTAACAAGTATAGAGGTAAGTACATCTTCAAATATTCCTCCATATTACACAATGAAATACATCACAAATGAGGGAATCGATTTTCTAAAACCAGGAAGTATTGCAATGTTTTCTCAATTGCCACCACTTGGTTGGACATATTACTCTTCATTAGAAGACAGATTTGTGCTTGGAGAAGATCAAAACATTGGTAAAACTGGAGGGGATACTTCGCACAAGCACACTATAACTTTGAAAACTGAAACTGTAAAAGGAAGTATAGAGAGTAATGAATATGTTTGTACAAGTCAAAAAATTTCTACAACTGAAAACTCTTCATTACCTGAATATGTTACTGTAATCTTTGGAAAGAAAAAATCATCTCTAAAAGTATCATTAAATGTAGAATCTGCTGTATTCGAGCAAGAGAAAGAAGAAACAGTTACTAAAGAAGAGAGAAAAAATGACGAAAAAGTAATTGCTCAAAATCCAGAAGTAAAGGAAAATGGACAAGTTTTAGGTGTATCTGCTCCAAGTAAACCAACTTTACCATTAACAGATGGAAGAACAAATCCAACATATATACTATCTTCAACACCATCCTTCTCTGCAATATATTCTGACTTGGATACAGATAATGCAACAGCATATGAAATAGAGGTTAATGCTAATTCTTCATTCTCAGGGTATGTATATTGGGATAGTGGAAAGGTATCTACAACTATTGTAGACGATGCTAGATCATCAGAATATACATATAATGGAGTAGCATTAACAAACTCAAAAAACACACTTTACTGGAGAATTAGGTTCTGGGATATAGATGATGAGGTTAGCGAATGGTCAGATCCTGCATCCTTTGTAGATTTCTTCAATCACTCTCAATTAAAAGGTTTAGACCTAAAAGGTATAAAAATCAATTAAAAATAGTATAATATCAACCTATGAGTCTAAAACATGATTCTTTTAAAAAATTAAGAAAAGAAAAAAGCAAGTGGAAAGTAGAAACTCCGGAAGAATTTGAGTTAAGGGAGGATACTTTCTTAAAAGAAAAATTGCAAAGCAAAGAACCTGATATTAGAACTGCTGTAAGAATAACTGGTGGGAAGGTCAAGAACTTTAGTATTGAGATACCAAAAGCAACAAGACCTATGACAGATAGAATGAAGGTTAGAATATTTGATGTACTAAAGGAAGACATAGTAAACAAAGATATATTAGATCTATATGCAGGTGCAGGATCATTTGGTTTAGAATCACTTTCTAGAGGAGCAGCAAATGTTGTTTTTGTAGATGCATCTAAGAATGCAAACTTCATTCTAAAAAAGAATGTTGCTCACACTGGCTTCTTAACACAAAGTGACATAGTAAAAGAGAAAGTAGAGGACTATCTTTACAAGATGATAAATCAAGAAGAAAAGAAAACATTTGATATCATCTTCATAGACCCTCCTTACAAGCTTTTTAATACAAAGAAAACATTCAAGATGGAATCCATTCTTAAAATGGCAACTCAGCTTTTACCAGGTATCGCTAAAGATCCAAAAAAGAAATTTAAAGGAGCTCTAATTGTAAAACATCCAAAGAGATATGATCTAGAAAAATTAAATCTTGAGAATATAGAAGTAGTAGAAGTATTACAATTCGGATTAAATACAATCTCCATCTTTATCGTCAAATAACTACCTCATTGCAAATTTCTTCATAAAAATATAGAATAAATCCTAATGTATAAACAGTTTGGTATTAACAAATCAAAAATCTGTAGGATCGTCTTCTCGACACACACCAATTAATGATGTCGTACTTTTTCACAA
>JAAZOC010000034.1 GCA_012797935.1 Candidatus Microgenomates bacterium
TGTTAGATTGGGGTATGGAATGGATAGGTACAGATTTCTTACAAATTGTTTTGATTCTAATATCAGCTTTAATACTTTTCCTCTTTGCTATTGAAAATCTTAGTAACGAGATTCAAGCTTTAGTTTCAGAAAAATTCAGAAACATTATTTCAAAATTTGTGAAGAACAGATTCGTAGGTGCATTTGTTGGACTGATATCTACTGCTATGATTCAGTCTAGCTCAGCTATTACAGTTCTTACTGTTGTGTTGGTAAATACAGGAATGATATCTTTCTCAGAGAGTCTTGGTATTATCATTGGAAGTAATATCGGTACTACTGTTACAGCTCAATTAGCACTTATACAATCATCATATATTGCTCCAGCATTGATCATTATTGGTTTTCTAATGAGATTCTTAGGAAAGAAGATAAGGATTGCAGGTAAACCTGTTTTCTTCATTGGACTTGTTCTTTTTGCATTGAATCTACTCTCTTCCAGTATTGAGCCATTTAAGGATAACTCAGCCTTTATGTATTTCTTTGCATCTTTAGATACTCCATGGATAGCATTTTTGATTAGTATGTTGTTTACAATGGTAGTACATTCAAGTTCTCTTGCTTCCGGTATTATTGTTATTCTTGTCTTAGGAAATCTTCTTTCTGTAGAAACTGGAATAGCTATGATTCTTGGTGCAAATTTAGGATCTAGTGTAACTGCATTGATGGCTTCTGCAAGATTAACTTTGTATGCAAGAAGAGCTGGTTTTGCAAATTTCCTTTTCAATTTAATAGGTACTATTGCCTTCATGCTTGCATTGGATGAATTTGTAATTTTTATGAAGATGCTTGTTGAGAATCCTGCATATCAAGTAGCATTTGCTCATTTGGTATTCAATGTCATTACTGTTGTTGTATTTCTGTTCTTACTTAAACCGTTTGAGAAATTAGTTGTGTTCTTAGTCCGAGGTAATGAAGAAGAAATACTTTTCAAAACGAAATACATAGACGGAGAAGTAAAAAAAGATGTAAAGGAAAGAATGAGTGATATTAGGAATGAATTAGCATATTCAATCGAGAATGTAATTAAGATATATCAAAAAGCTATTTCAATTTTTTACAATGATTCTGGAGCTATTGTTATGGAGATTAAGAAGTTTGAGACTTTGAATGATTATTTAGATGATGAGATTTCTGCAAGTATTCTGAAGTTAACGAAATCTATTTTGTCAAAAGAATATGCAAGTCAAACAGTTATGTTAGTAAAAATTTCTAATACGATTGAACAGATTGGAGATTTGGGTACAGATTTTTCTAAAATCTTTGTTGATATGCATACCTCTGGAGTTAAGAAAGAGGATGTTAATATTGAGAAATTAACTAGTATTTACAACAAATTGATCGAACTATTTAGATATATTGAAAAGGAGATTACTTGTTGTAGTGAGAAGGAGTTGCTTGATGTGAAGGTCAAGGAGGAAGAAATTTATTCTATGATTCGTGAGGAGTATGATCTTCATGTTAAGAAATTACAGCAAGATGCAGATTATGATGGGTCCGTTTTTGTAGATGCGATGTCAATTATTGAGCTTTCTGTATCAAAGGTTAGAGATATTAGAAAGCTTCTTTTGAAGCAAGTTCGAGAAGGTTACTGTATCGTTTCTTAACTTAGTAATTCCCCTATTGATCTGCCTCTGTTTATTCTAAATATTACTTCTGCTAGGTAGTCATCTATTGATATTTCTTTGAACCATTTGTTTTCCTTGATCATTTCTTTACTATGGTATGTTGCATCTGTACCAACTACTGAGTTAAGTATTCCTTCTTCATATAGTTTAGAAAAGTTTTCTATTGCCTGTCCATTAAGTAGTGCAAGTGTACATACTGTATGTATACTTCTTGCTCCCTTTTCTTTTGCTTTCTCAATCGCTCTTATGAGTGTTCCTCCTGTATCTATCATATCGTCAACTATGATTATATCTTTCCCTTTTATCTCACCTAGTATTTCTATCTTTTCTACACAGTTAGCTTTGCTGTAACTTCTTTCTTTGTATGCGAATGCAATATCTGTACAGAGAGACTGTGCAAAGTAATTAGCTCTTTTAGCACCACCTAAATCTGTTGGCATTATTGTTGTTTCTTCAGGATTTTTGATTAGATTTCTTAAGTAAGGAATTAATACATATCCTCCTCTTAGGTTATCTATCTTTGCTCTTCTGAAGAATCCTTGTATTGCTGAGTTATGTAAATCAACTGTGATTATGTGATCTGCACCCATTTCACCTTCTAATTCCCATGCCACTCTGGCAGCAGTTATACCTTCTCTACCGTCTTGTTTGTCTTGTCTAGCGTATGGGTATGATGGTAAAACAACAGTTATTCTTCTAGCATCGCATCTTCTACATGCATCAATTGTTGTATACAAAGATCTTAGGTTTTCATCTACGGACATTCCTTCTGAGTGGTTCTCTACATCTTGTACAATATACACATCTCTACCTCTAATACTTTGATTTATGCTGTTCTTTATCTCTGTATTTGCAAATATCGTTTG
This sequence comes from Candidatus Microgenomates bacterium, assembly GCA_012797935.1. Taxonomy (GTDB): domain Bacteria; phylum Patescibacteriota; class Dojkabacteria; order SC72; family SC72; genus UBA5232. Next base: position 2,534 of record JAAZOC010000034.1, read on the forward strand.
TGTTGAGTCTATGAGTTTTACACCATTTTTTGTTTTAGGGGATAGCTTTTTAACAATTTTCTTAGCAAGGGGTTTTCCTGAAGGACAGGTAAGGAGGGAAAGTGTTACTCTTGGTGGCATATTTTTGTTTTTTGAAAAATAATACTTCTCCAGTGTACTCCTTAAATTTGATTTTGTAAAAATGGATTGTATTATTCTTGTATTAATTCTGCGATCATAATTCTTCTGTTTTCACTAAACAATCCGTTGCAAGTAATTAAAATTACCTGTGATCTTTCTACTTTTTGGAATATAACAGATTCGTTTGTTGGATCTACAATATAATCTTTAGTGTATTCAA
>JAAZOC010000035.1 GCA_012797935.1 Candidatus Microgenomates bacterium
AGGTAAATTGTTAGCAGCTGGAATTACAGTTTGGTTGACAACACAAGCACTTTTAAACATGGCAGCAAATGTAGGATTAATACCTTTAACAGGAATACCAGCTCCACTTTTAACATATGGAGGATCAAATACCCTTGTAACACTAATTGGAATTGGTATACTACTTAATATAAGTAAATATTCCAGCAGTAGTAATGCAAGATAAAAAAGAATTAAAGAAAAAAGTTCTTGTTACAGGAGGTGGGTCAGGAGGACACATATCAGCTGCTCAAGCTCTAATTTCCGCAATTCAAAAAGAATATATCATTTCTAAAGATAATTTCCTCTATGTAGGAGGCGATTTAAGTATGGTAGGAGAAAAAACAGGAAATTCACTTGAAATGAAAATATTTGAAAACGAAAGTTTCAACAGAAAATATATAAGAGCTGGTAAATTACAAAGATCACTAGATATTGGAAGTCTTAAGTTACTTTTTAGAACTTTTCTTGGATTTGTAGATTCATACACAATAATAAAAAGCTTTAAACCTGATATTATTGTTTCAACAGGAGGTTTTGTATCGGTCCCTGTAGCTATAGTTGGGAAATTACTCAATGCTAAAATATTTTTACATGAACAAACAGCTGCAACTGGCTTGGCAAATAAAATCATTGGAAAAATTGCAGACAAAGTTTTTGTTACATATCCATCTTCAGAAAAATATTTCTCAGAGAAGAAGACCATTCATACCGGCAACTTAATTAGAAAAGATATTTTCTCAACCAACGGAAGCGGAAATGTAGTAGAAGCTGTAAAAGGAATGGTAACCAAACAAGAACAATATCCAATAATATATATTTCGGGAGGAAGCTTAGGCTCACATATAATTAATCAAACAGTAAAAGAATGTTTACAAATGCTAACAGATAACTATCAAGTAATCTTGCAAACAGGAGATAATAAAGTTTTCAATGACTATGAAAACTTACAAATGGAGAAGAAAAAACTAGAGAAAAGAAATCAAGAAAACATTTTTGTAGTCAAATATATAAAGAACAATGAAATTGGATTCCTCTTTAAAAACATTGATCTTTTCATTGGAAGATCTGGAGCTAATACTGTGTATGAAATGGGGGTATTAGAAATCCCCTCTATATTCATACCTATACCTTGGGCTACACATAATGAGCAAAAGAAAAATGCTCAAGTATTAGAGAAACTAGGGTTAGCAACCATAATAGAAGAAGGTGAATTAATTGGAGATACATTTGTAAATAAAATAAATACTTTTCTTCATAAGGAAAAGAAAGTAGATGAGAAAGAGTTAAAGAACATCTTTACAACAGATGCTTCTGAAAAAATATTGAAGGTTCTAGACTTAGCTAATCGTTCCTAATTTTTTTAGAAAATCCGGAACTTGATACAAACCAATTGGATTACTTCCTTTTAGCAATATAACAACTTTCTTTCCTTTTAGTTGATCCAATCTTTCGTTCAACAAAGCAGCTACTTCATCTGCAGAACCAACTGATTCTCCAATGCCAAAACTTTCAAACATTTCGCCAACATAATAGATTTCATCAAAATCAAAACTCTTTACTAAATCACCAAGTTCCTTATGTTTCCTCTCAGACATATTTCCTAATTCCTTCATATCTCCTAAAACAACAATAGTGTAGTAATCTTCATTACCATACAAACTTCCAAATGTCTTAATTGCCATACCCATTGATATAGGATTCGCATTGTAAGCATCATTAATTATTGAAACTCCATTACCATAATCCAATTTCTCGAACCTTCCATTCCCACCAGCATACTCTTCAACAGAATTTACACAATTCTCAATACTTACACCCAACAAATTTGCAGTGATTATAGAAGCCATTGCATCATATGCATATCCTTCACCACAAACCTTCAAATCAACTGGAATTGTATTGTCATAATAGCTAAAAGAAAAATGTGTACCGCTTTCATTTACATATATTTCAGAAATTATGAAATCCGATTCAGGATTTTTTCCAAAAGTAATTAATTTTGATTCTTTGTTATAGTTCTTTTTAATACTTAATAACCTTTCATCATCAATGTTCAAAACAAGAGGCTTAGCAGTTCTTTCCATATAATCAGCAAGATCTTTCTTTTCCTTAAATACACCATCGATACCACCAACTTTCTCAGCATGAACATCCCCAATATTAAGTAAAACACCAATATCTGGATCTACTGAATTTACATGCCATGCAATCTCACCAGGTCTATCCATTGCACACTCCAAAACAACTGCTTTTTCATCAGTATACTTACTTAGTAACACAGCATTTCCCCATACAGTATTTGAATGATCATCACTTAGTACTTTCATCTGTTCTTCAAGTATCTTTACAATCATTTTTTTTGTTGTTGTTTTTCCTGTACTACCTGTAACAGCAATAACAGGAACCTTAATAGGGGAAATAGCATAATTCAATATCTTCTCTAAACCTTCCTCAATAGAATCAACCAAAATAATTGGTTTGTTAATATCAACCAAAGAACTAAACTTTGTACTTTCACAAAGAGCCATTGAGGCTCCTTTTGAAAGAGCTTCTAAAATATAGTCATGGCCATCAAATTTG
>JAAZOC010000036.1 GCA_012797935.1 Candidatus Microgenomates bacterium
AATTAGAGGAAATATACTATAGGTTGGCAGTTAGGGATTGAAAGAGGTGCCTTGGCTTCAAAGAAGCTGTATGTAAGACACCTCTTTTCTGTCCCTTTAAAACCTTTGCTCTTTTTCATTAGAAAGACATTTTACCTTTCAGTGGTGCAAGTTTCTCTTTCTCCTCTGGTACAAAATATATTTCGTATCCCCAGTCATTAAAGACAGTTCGACACTCATACCCCTCAGGGAAAGGAACTTTGTCCAAAGGAGCAAGAAAGAAAACTTTGTAAGCTTTTTCCTCTTGTATTTCAGCCATCGTGGCCATTGGACACAAAGCAAGTGCATTGTGTGTATTAAATACAAAAAAGCACACCAGGTATACAAGAAAAGACGCAGATCCCAAGATTAAGAACAATAATGTGAATGCATAAATAACTTTTCCCTTTTTCATACACCCTCCGTTGAGCATAGGTTTGAAAAGAACACCCGATTATACTACATATTTGGATATTACAGGGGATGCCTTGGCTTCTAAGAAGCATAGTGACAGGCATCCCCTATCCAGTGAAAAGAAGAAAGAAGTTGTTATGATCTTTTGAAAAAATCCGCAAAGGTTTTCATATACTCCATAATTGCTTCTTCAACTGTTGTGGTTGGTCTCATTTCTAAAAAGTTTATTGTAAAGAATATCGAGACTTGCTCACAACGAATTGTGTTAGCAACAAAGAAGTTATGATCACTTAACTGATCAATAGTTGGTTCTCCACGAAGCAAAGCTAAGTTGTCTTTCTGCTTGATGCATAGATGGTAGAAACCATCTTTGAACTCAGCTCTCGCTATTTTTTCTCCATCAACTACAGAGAACTGCTTTGTGGAGAAATAGTGTCGAAAGTCATTGGTTGTACCGAAAGCTGCGATTCGGTGCTGTTCATCTCCAGTTATACAACACCAAATATATTCATCGTTGATATTTGTCATTTGCTCTCCTTTTCTTCTTCTTTTCATGAACACATGATTATACTATTCACAAAGGGAATATACTATGGGTGTGTTTAAAAAAAGGAAAAGAAATTTGTATTGATTGGAAAGGGTCTTTCTTGAGGGATGCCTCAGCTTCATAAGAAGCATATTGCGAGGCATCCCCCGTCCAAGAAAGAAAGAGAAGAAGAGAGTTATTTGGTTTTATTGCACATCATTGCAACGGTTCAGTCTGGATTAATCCAGGAAAGCGCCGCGGCAGGTGTCGATTTCGACAACGAGTCTTTGAGGAGATCCAGCAGTGATGCCAGATGTTCGCCAGCGATTGGCATCAACATCAGCAGATGCGAATTCACCTTCAAAGGTGCCGAACAGCAAGATCAGGTCGCCGGTTGTCGGAGCATTCAGGAACTGGAGTCCACCGACTTTATCTGAAGCCGCGGACGGGATTGCCACTCCGGCATCCGTAACAACTGAGAACGTTTCGTTGGCCACGAGATAGATACGATCATTTCCGTTGTTGAACCAGCCGTCGATACCAGGGCCAAGAACATTCTTCGTTGGGTCAAGATAAGACCATTCGAACTTATCCGCCGAGGTGTAGATCATGTACATTGTGCCGGCCGGGGGTGCCTTCATCTCTTCGATCGTATATTCGGCATCTTCGGGCGCAACACAGTTACCTTGATCAGCGCAGGTCCTGTTAGGCCAATCCCAACTTGGTTTTCCACCGGTTACCGGGATTCCAGGTTCTTCACCATCAGCTACGCAAGAGCATTCGACAACAGGTTCTTCATGACCACTGTCACAGACGAACATCTCATCGCAAACCCAATGTTTCCAGGGCCATTTTCCTTCCCAGCGACAATTTGTTTCTTCTGTATGACCAGAATCACATACAAACACAGACCCTGTTTCAGTACACTCTTCATGTGTCCCTTCGGGGCACTCGAGCGGGCCGCAAGCAAAGACCGGCATGACCGAAACCAACAGCGAAAGAATTACCAAAATAGGAACAGCTACTCGCATTTTTTTCATTTTCCCTCCCAGGAAAAAAACGAAAATATGTATTACTCTCTCTCTTCTTCTATTTTTCAAGAACAGGGCATTTTACAACTTTTTTTTTAAGAAATCAACTATGGGCTACAACATATTTTTAAATAGTATTTTAACTAGAAAAATATGCCCTTTACTAGTAAAATACACACATGCGAGAGTAGTTCAGTTGGTAGAATGTCTCCTTCCCAAGGAGAAGATCGCGGGTTCGAATCCCGTCTCTCGCTTTCTCTTTTACTCTCTGTTACAATACTGTTACATTGCTGATGTAGCTCAGTTGGTAGAGCATTCCCTTCGTAAGGGACAGGTCGATGGTTCGATCCCATCCATCAGCTAGAAAATACAAATATGAAAACACCAAAATACAAACTAACAAACCTCATACTTAACTACATAGTTAAATACGAGCTCTCTATAAATGATATTAAATATCATGGAATACCAGATAAATACAAAATTGCAATCGAAGAAAAATTTGGAGCGGAAGATATTGAAAATCTAGGAGAACTCATATCATATCCAATTGGATACAACAAAGCCCTACTCATACAAAGAGGACAAGAAATGCCATCTCAAAAAAAGACATTCAAAATATTTACAAATTTCAGAAATGCTAAAGACTTTGTTAAATCATATGACAACAACAATGCATTGAAGCCATCTATGGACTTAGCTGTACACATCGACAAATTAGTTATGAAAGGAATTGTAGATGACTGGGATATTGGAAAAATCAGAGGATTCTCAGAAAAACCAAACGAAATATATGACACATGGTACAAACGAAGAGACTTCTATCCTCACTTAGAAGCAGTTTCTCATTTCAATGAAATATTTGACTGGATACAAAACGGGAAGGATAGTAATCACAGATTAATTAAGATGGGAATACTTCTGTACGAATTCATAGACAAAGCACCATTCACAACAGGAAACCAAATAACTGCAATATTGATACTTGAAATGTTGGCAAAAAAATATGGATACAATCCTGACAACATAATACCATTCTTCAAATCTGTAAACAGTATTGGAGAAGATATGCTCTCTGCTTTCAAAATATCAAAAAGCAATCTCGACTTAACAACTTTCCTGGAAGCTTTCTTGTACACAATATCACTCTCAGCTATTGAGGTTTCAAAAGAAGTCATAGATACACATATGTCAAAAGTTAAAAAACGAGGAGCTCTTGAACTAACCTTAAATTCAAGACAAATTAAACTACTAGATTACCTAGCTATAAATCAAAAAGTAACTAGAAGCAAAGTAACAAAGATGATGGGAGTCTCTTTCATGACATCATTCAGAGACCTACAAGATATGATCGAAAAAGGATACATAACAGCAAAGGGCAAAGGTAGAGGAACCTACTATGTACTAAGTAAAGAAATGATTGAAAAAGATGATGATATAATTATAAAAGAAATTGAATAATAGGTTTAAAATTGATAATATATCCTCATGTCAGAAAATGAAAAATATGATGTAATAATTGGATTAGAGATACATGTTCAGACAAATACAAAATCAAAAATGTTTTGTAAATGCCCTACTGGATACTTTCAAAAAGAACCTAATACACATGTATGCCCAGTATGCTTAGGATTACCAGGTGCACTTCCAATTCCAAACAAAAGAGCTATAGAGTTATGTATATTAATGGGTATTGCTACACACTGCAATATAGATAACGAAATATATTTTGATAGAAAGCATTATTTCTACCCAGACCTTCCAAAAGGATATCAGATTAGTCAGTACAAAAGAGCTATATGCTCAAATGGATATATTGATCTTTCAAATGGCAACAAGGTAGAGATTGAAAGAATACACCAAGAAGAAGATGTAGCAAAATCAACTCACCACTCTGAGAATGGAAAAGAATATACATTAATTGATTACAATAAATCAGGGGTACCTCTCATTGAGATTGTAACAAAGCCTTGTATTAAAAGTGCTTCTGATGCTAAAGAGTTTGCATCAAAGGTTAGACAGATTGCTAGATATTTAGGTATTTCAGATGCAGATATGGAGAAAGGACAAATGAGATGCGAACCAAATATATCTGTACAGGAAAAAGGGAAATGGGAATTAAAGGATGGAAAGATCTTACCTATTGGTGATTACAAGTTAAACAGCAAAGTTGAAGTAAAGAATATTGGCTCTATATCTGCTGTAGAAAAATCAATTGAGTATGAAGTAAAAAGATTAACAGAAGAGATTGAGAACGGGAAAGAAATAATACAGCAAACAAGAGGATGGAATGCAGAGAAAGGTATTACAGAGTTCCAGAGAAGCAAAGAAACGGCTGATGATTACAGATATATGCCAGAACCAGATATCCCAGTTATTGAAGTCTCAAATGAAGATTTGGAAAGGATATCAAAAGAAATAATAGAACTACCTGATGAGAAAGTAAAAAGATATATGAGAAACTGGGGAGTATCAAAATATGCTGCCGAAGTTATATCTTCAACAAAAGAGAATGCTAGATATTTCGAGAGTCTACAGGAGGAATTAAACAAAACGTTAGATGAGAAAGAATCAGCAATTGAAGCTTCAAACTGGTTAATGGGAACTGTATATTCAATTGCAAATGCTTCTGGAAAAGATGTTTCTGAAATGAATATTGATTTAGGAGATTTAGCTCTACTTATACTCTCTTTTAAAGAAGGAGTATTTACAAAAAACAAAGCAGAAGAACTTCTTAAGGAATGTATTGAAATGGATAAAGATATCTCAGATGAGATTAACAAATTAAAGGAAGAGAAAGAGAGTAATTCTGGTAATCTTGTCGATATAGTAAAAGGTGTAATAAATTCAAATGAAAAGGCTGTAGAGGATTACAAAAATGGTAAGGATGCGAGTATTGGATTTTTAGTTGGAAAAGTTATGCAAGAGACAAAAGGAACTGCTAATCCAAATGATGTTAGAAATATTTTAGTTGAAGAGTTAAAGAAATGAAAATAGATGTAAAACATGTAGCTGATCTATCAAGAATATCTCTTACACAGGAAGAGCTTGATAAATTTACACCCCAGATGGAAACAATATTGGAATCAGTTTCTGTTTTAAAAGATGTTAACACAGATGGTGTGCAACCAATGAAAGCACATGTAAAGCTCGAGGATTTAAGAGAAGACACTCCTGAAACTGGGCTAACACAAGACGAAGTACTAAAAAATGCTAAATACAAAGAGAACGGCCATATAAAAATATATGGCAAGGTCTTTGGTTCTATTGAAGAAAGCTAGGCACTATAAAAATTTCCTTTATTCTAGTAGAATGTATAGCTCTTTCAATGCCGAGATGGTGAAACTGGCAGACACGCCTGCCTTAGGAGCAGGTGGGAGTAATATCCCTTGGAGGTTCGAGTCCTCTTCTCGGCATATATATTTTAAAATAAAAGACATGATTAAAAGCATAATAAAACCGTTCCAGGAAGTATTGCTAGAAAGGAAATTGTGCGTTGGCTGTACTCACCCATTAGATAAAGCAAAAAAACTTGGTAATCTATCAAGTAACAGATTTATGGTTGAATGTAAGTGTAGAAGAAGGTATGTATATGACAAAGAAATGGGTTCATACCAAAGAGCTACATTTGCAGAAGAGCAACAAATGTTAAGAGATTTAAGTAAGAGAGGATAAACTTCACAAAATACTCTAATTATAGTAGAATCTCTAAGTTATGCCGCTATCGTCTAGTGGTCTAGGACAACAGGTTTTCATCCTGTAAACCGGGGTTCGATTCCCCGTAGCGGTACTCCTAGTTCTCGATTGCATATTTTCACCATTTCATTTAGTATTGTTAGTGATCATATATCTAAATTATCTGCCAAGAATATGTACGAACAAGAACAATCAGGCAATACTCAAACAGAGAAATTGTCTTCTATCTTTTCATCTATTAGTCAGTTTTTGCTCTCTTTCTTAGAGACAGTTGTTGTTGCTTTAGTAATTTCTGTAGTTTTGTATCTTTTCATAATGACTCCTCATGAAGTTATTGGTAATTCTATGCACCCAACATACAAAAATGGAGAAATGCTTACTGCAAACAAAATAGTTTACAAATTTTCAAAACCAAAGAGAGGAGATGTGATCATTTTTAAATACTCAGATACACAAGATTTCATAAAAAGAGTAATTGGACTCCCAGGAGATACAGTCATGTTGAAAGATGGTCATATATATATCAATGACAAGCTACTTGATGAATCACACTACCTAAATGATTCAATATATACAAATGGAGGGAACTTCTTAAAAGAAGGTTCTAGCACCGTTGTTCCAGATGGAGAATATTTTGTATGTGGAGATAACAGACCACACAGTTCAGATTCAAGAGAATTTGGTCCAATTAAGTTAGAGAATATTAAAGGAAAGGCTTGGATAGTATACTTCCCATTCTCAGAATTTAGATTTGCTCAACACGAATCTTACAATATGTAGATTTAAGGTGTGAAACATGCTAAAGTAGATAAATATGAAAACATTCGTTATTGCTAATCAAAAAGGTGGAGTTGGGAAAACAACAACTGTAATGAATTTAGGCGCAAGCCTAGCAAGAAGAAAAAAGAAAGTTTTAGTAATAGACTTAGACCCTCAAGCAAACCTTTCTTCAGGTTTAGGTTTTACACAACAATTTGATAAACAAAGTTGGAATTCAACAGATCAAGCACCATACAAAAGTATCTACGATGTATTAGTAGATAATGAAAAACTTTCTTCTGTATTTGTAACTACATCTACCCCTAACCTCTTCTTAGTTCCATCACATCTCTCTTTAGCTGGCGCTGAGATAGAAATGGTTAATATCATAAGTAGAGAATCACTTCTAAAGAAAGCTATAAAAGAATTTAAAGAAGAGTTTGACTATGTAATAATTGATTGTCCACCCTCACTTGGCTTACTAACAATAAATGCACTTTGTGCTGCTGAGAAATTGATAATTCCAATTCAATGTGAATACTTTGCATTAGAAGGACTTGGACAACTCATTGAGACAACAAAACTTGTAAAGGGTATAAATCCTGACTTAACAATTGGAGGAGTAATATTAACAATGTTTGATAGCAGAACAAAACTATCAGAGAGTGTAGTTAGAGATGTAAAGGAGTTCTTCAAAGATGTAGCCTTCAGCTCAATAGTTCCAAGAAATGTAAGACTTTCAGAAGCACCTTCTTACGGTAAAACAATCTTTCAGTATGATGATAAATCTACAGGAGCTCTAGCTTACAGCAATTTAGCAAAAGAGTTCATCAATAGATTTAAGGTTTAAATTTATTTACAAATCAAATGACAGAAAATTCAAGATTAGGAAAAGGATTAGCAGCATTGATTAGTTCCAATGAAATGGATAATTCAAGTAGTGCATTTGTTGAGAATTTTGATATAGAGAGAATTGTTCCAAATCCATATCAACCAAGAATGCATATAGATCCAGAAGAGTTGATAGAGATCGCTGATACAATAAGAGAGTATGGTGTAATACAACCTTTAATCATTACTAAAGACAAAAACTCAGATAGTTACTTCTTAATAGCTGGTGAAAGAAGATTGAGAGCTTCTCAGTTGGCAGGATTGAAAACAGTACCTGTTGTAATAAAAGAGAGTTCTCCTCAAGAGATGCTTGAGATTGCAATTATTGAAAATGTTCAGAGAAAAGATTTGAATCCTTTGGAAGAAGCATATGCTTACAAACAGATGCAAGATGAGTTTGGTATGGCACAGGATGAAATTGCTAGAAAAGTTGGCTACAGTAGAGTTGCAATAACAAACAAGATAAGGTTGTTGGGTATTCCTGATGAAGTTAAAGAAGATGTCTTGAATGAAAATCTTAGTGAAGGCCATGCAAGAGCTTTACTTGGTATTAAGGATAGAACTTCATTAATAGCAGCTGCTGATTTGATCAAGAAAAGAGGAATGAGTGTAAGAGAGACAGAAGCATTGGTAAGAAAGATAAATTACGGAAAAGATTCAACTACTAGATCATGGAAAAAGACTGATTTTGAAACAGACAAATACTCTACTGCTCTAAGTCAAAAACTTGGATTTACAGCTCATATAACTAAGATGACAAAAGGCGGGAAAGTCACTATTCGATTTAATACAAGAACAGAATTAAGAGAATTAATGGAGAAGTTACTCTAAACCTTTTACTTCTTGTCTTAGCTTCTCATATACAAGTACAGCTGCAGAAGCACCAACATTAAGAGAACCAATAACTTCTCTCATAGGAATTGATATCTTGTCATCTACTCTCTCTAACATACCTGTAGAAATTCCAGTATCTTCTGCTCCTAATATAAATGCAATAGGACCAGTTAAATCTATATCATAGTAATATTTACCTTCCATATGAACAGCATATGTTTTTACAGCATTTTCTTTCAAAACCTTCAATGCATTAAACAAATTCATTTCAACAAGAGGAACTCTTTCAGCAGCTCCCATTGAAATTCTAATTGTCTCATCAGAAATCATACTTTTATCCTGTGTGTTGATAATGATTCCATTTACACCAGCACCAAAGGAGGTTCTCATTATTGCAGCTATATTTTGTGTATATTTGAGATTATCAAGAATAAGGAAAAATGGCTGTTTCTTTTCAGAGTATATCTTTTCTAAAAGCTCTTCTAAATTCCAATCGTTTTCAGAAACCATATACCCTACCAAACTCTCCGATGAGGATGTTCTAAGTTTTCTATTTAATGCTCTTCTTGAAACTTTTACTAATGGAACATGTTGTTTAGATGCTAATTCAAAAATCTCTCTACTTTTAGGGTCTTTGAATGCATTACTTGCAGTATAGATCTTGTCGAAAGTCCTACCTTCTTTAAGAAGCTCTAAAAGAGCGTTCTTACTCTCAATCTGTATAAATTTGGATTTTGACATACTAGTTTGATTCTACCACATCTACATAGTATTGTGTTCTCTTAAAAGAACTCATTCTTCTAAACTTCACAATACCGCCTGTTTTAGCATGTATGGAGAAAGTTCTACCAATATATGTGTTATGGCCAGGATGATATACTGTACCGTTCTGTCTAACTATTATATTTCCAGCATTAACTTTTTCACCAGCATACTTCTTAACACCTAGTCTGTTTCCTGCAACATGACCATTGTTTGTGGTTGTAGCTCCCGCTGCAACATGTGACATAACAGATATACACTTAACTTAAATCTAGAACTATGTTCTATAAAGAATAAAAATGTTCCTAGTGATAATACTATTTTTACGGCTCCACTTCAAGTCCCTACCACCAGAAAAGTAACTATTTTGTAGTTCCCATCTATTATTAATTAATTCTCTAATCCCAAAAGTCTCCCATCCATTTGTTGTTTTGTATGAAGGAATTATTAAAACTAACTTGATTCCTCTTTTTTCAATCTTTTTATCTATTAAATCAAAAAGACTCTTGTAGAGAGATTTAACATTATTCAATAGCTTTTCAGCAATTTCTGGATATACAACCCTCTTCTGAGGTACACCCATATATGGTTCGCATACAATCGCTGAAATATCCGTATTACTTAATTTCTTAACTATTTCATGATCAGGTTGTTGAACATCAAGTCTAAATGATTCATAAAAAATATCCTGAATTATTTCTTCTTCATCCAACCATTTAACATTTTCTTCTGTATGATGGACTGCATTACTATCAATATCTGATGCTAGGAAATTAAAACCTAACACAGCAGCTTCCATTGGTATAGTACCAGATCCACAGAATGGATCCCATATAACTCCATCTCTAAGAGATGTTAGATTGATCATAATTCTAGCTAGTTTTGGAGGTAGTACACCCATTTCTACATCAGTGTATGGCTTCTCAAGGTCTCTTTTACCAAATTCCTCAACATTTTGGACATCGATAGTAGATCCATAAATTTCTTCAGAATTATTTGGTAGGACACAAAGTTCAAAACCTTTTTCTAAAATACTATTATGAACAATTTGGGCTGCATTTAAAGCTTTCTCGTCTCTTTTTGGTGCAACAAACCTTGAGGATATACCGTATTCTTTCAATCCTTTCTTTATACTATTACCCAGTTTCTTAGGGAAGATGTTTGAATTAAAACCTAAAACAGATATTCCGAAAACAACTTTGTTTTTTTTCTCACAGAAAGAATTGAGGAATGTATCAATATCATCGATTACTTCTCCGAAACGAATAAAGCCACCAAGTCTATTAAAGATTCTTAAAAGGACATCTTTTTCAATATCGTTACTTTTAATTACAAAAACATTTTGGGAATATCTGTGAACAATATCTTTTTTTAAACTAAATGCTTCAAAAACAGCAATTAATTCTGCATAGGATAGGTCTGGAAAAGACCCAGCTTCAAAAAAATATTGTTTGGACATCTTATGATATCTTCTTAACAAGTACTTTTGTTAAATCAGCTCTAAAGCCATATCTTCTTCTACTTCTAGCTTTAGCTTTATACAAGAAACCGTTGATTTTCTCACCTTTAAATTGAGATGTGATCTCAAGAGTTACTGATGAACCCTCTACAACTGGCTTTCCAACTTTAATATCTTCACCATTAGCAACTAAAAGAACATCATTTAATTCAATAATGTCTCCTTTGTTACCTTTGAGCTTGTTAACTTCGTATTCTTTTCCTTCGAATACTTTAAGCTGAACTCCAGAAAGCTTAATAACTGCGAACTTGTCGTTAGTCAAAACTTTCTCTTCTTTTGTTTCTACTTTTTTACTGTCTGCCATAGGTAAGGATTTTAAGTTAATAATGGGAAAAAGTCAATGAAATATTAATCATATATATCTAATATCTCTTTCCCTTTGACGTCTAATTTACTTTCTAAAGAGTTATGAACGTTCTGAAGTAAACCAAAAGACAGCAATGTCATTAATGTAGAGCTTCCTCCTACACTCATAAAAGGAAGTGGGATTCCTGTTGCAGGTATTGTTCCTAAATTTGTTCCAATATTTATGAAAACTTGCAAAAGAAGTTGTAAACCTAATCCCAAGCTTATCAAAGAAAGCATTTTGTTCTCAGATATTTGTATAGATTTGAAAAAACAAATAGCTATTAGAACACCATATACAAAAATTAAGAAAAGACTACCGATTAACCCGAATTCTTCTGCATATGATGCAAAAATGAAATCTGTTTCATGCTCTGGAAGAAAATCTCTTTTACTTTGAGTACCATTTCCAAATCCTTTTCCTACTAATTGTCCAGAACCTATGGCTATTCTTGATTGATTAACATTAAAACCAATATCACTTTCTTTTCCTGTAGGCTCAATAAATGCCTCAATTCTTTCTTTTTGATAATCGTGTAAAACATTTTGCCAGACAATAGAAAGAATGCCACCAACAACAAGACCTACAGCAACAGATGATATCAGAAGTATTCTTGGACTATTCTTAGAGTAAAAGAGGAATATTGTTAATACAAAAGAAGGTATTAATAGTAAGAACCAAAGCATGTTAGAGGTAATAGCAGAAAGAAGGAAAGATCCAGATGTAAGAGCTACAATTGTTACTAA
>JAAZOC010000037.1 GCA_012797935.1 Candidatus Microgenomates bacterium
AAATATTTAGAAGCTAGATTAGGATTTGGAGAAGGCTCAAGTCCAACTGATATTGATACCTACAAGGATAAATCCGGAAATGAGTACTTAGTTGTTTCGGACAAAGATAAAAATTCTGTATACAGAGTTTCTTTGTATGATAAAGCAGTAAAAAGTTTGCCTGATGATGATAAAGTTCTTGTTGATCCTTTGTACATATCTGCCGGTAAAAAAGGAGTTTATGTATTTGATTCTAAAATTGGAATGGCATTTGCTGAGTATGATGTAAATGGATGGTTTAAGAAGTTTGTAGCAGTCTCAGGGTTGTCTAGAGAAGATATAAAAGCGACAGATATTGTTGAAATGATTGTCTTGACAGAAAACGATAATATTTACCTTCTCTCCAGAGATTTGAAGGCAGTTCTTAAATCAACGGTAGCATATGGAACGAGATATGGTCTATCATATCCATATCTTGAAAAAGAAGAATTCTCAGAAGCTAATGATATATTTTCTGATTTAAGTGTCTATGTTACAACTACTTTAGATCCTGAATTGGTTAGATACAACTACAGCTATGTTGAACAGAAGCAAGCGGAATCACCACTTGGAGTTAGTGGTTTCGATGGTAACTATGGAAATCTAACAAAAGGTTTTACTAGAGACAGTATGAAAGAAGGTTTGTATGTATTTGATTCTGAGGGGAGAAGGTTTTTTAAGTTTGAGAAACCTCTTGAAGGTGGAGATGGTGAAATCCTCCATCCTGATGAGATAGTTTTGCTCAAACAGTATATCTATAGAGGTGATACTCAGAATGTTTGGTCTGATGTAAAAGATATCGTAGCAGACCAAAACGAAGAGAATATGTATGTTTTGGATGGTTCTGTTATCTGGAAAGTTTCGTTGTAGTATAATTAGGTATGAAAATTATTAATAAAAAGGCATCTTTTAATTATGAGATCCTTGAAAAATTTGAAGCAGGTATTATTCTAACTGGACAGGAAGTTAAATCTGTAAAATCTGGTAGAGCAAATTTAGGAGATTCCTATGTAAAAGTCATAAATAATGAACTTTACCTTGTAAATACTGATATCCCTAAATACAAATTCTCTACAGAAACAAACTATGATTCAAAAAGATCAAGGAAGCTATTAGTTAAAAGGGAGGAGATAACAAAACTTGATAGTAAACTTAAACAAGGGAAATTGACATTACTTCCACTTTCTTTGTATGTTACTAGGGGAAGGATAAAGGTAGAGGTAGGGGTAGGAAGAGGAAGGAAGGATTACGAAAAGAAAAACCGTGATAAAGAAAGAACGCTTGATCGAGAACTATTGTTTGAAAGTCGAAAATATGTGGTATAATGTTATAGGTTACAAACGATATGACTAATAATGACATTGAAAATTTTAAACCTGTACCTACTTCTACCGAAGCACCTGTATCACCTGTTGAAGCTCCTGTAATTCCAAATCCACTAGAATCTGAAAGCAACTTTGTAGAAGATACAAAAGATATAAAACCTGTTAAGGCTTCTGTTGACACTCCTGTAGAGGAGATAGTTACACCTGTTGAAAATGATCCAAAAACTCCAAAAGCATTAGTAAGTATTGGATATCCTCTTGAAAAAGGAACACCAGCTGAAATTGTCGCTTCAAAATCTCTTGGAAAACCTATTCCAGAAAGAGTCTAATCCTTTTGATATAACAATCTCTCTGTGATATTCTTAAACATAATATATATACTGTCCTGTATATGGATCTTACAGAATTCACATATGCACAAACAATTGGCCCCTCTCCTGTTGTAGAACCAGAAATAGAAACTGGTGCAGATGTTGTATATCCTGATGATTCTTACTCTTCTTTCTATGGTATTGGTAAAAATATTGATATACCTTGGGGATATGTAATAGCATTTTTTCTTTTAATCGCAATTGGTGCTTTAGGATTTCTCTATGTAAGAAAGACTCTAAAGAAAAAAGATAGGGATGAAAAAGCTTCTGATGGTGTTTTAATGGAAGTTAGAGTACCAAGAAACAACGAAGTAGAAGTAGGTGTCGCAGAAACAATGTTTGCTAATCTGTATGGAATTGGGGGTAAATCGGATGGTATCGCTGCAAATTTTAGTGTTAATAACTGTGTAAGTTTTGAAATGATAGGTTTACCAGGAGAAATTAGATTCTACGTACACTGTCCAAAGAAGTTCGCAGATCTAGTAGAAAAACAAATACTAGGTTCATATCAAGATGCAGATGTAACAGTTGTTGGCGAATACAATATATTCGCACCAAACTGTAAAGTTGCATATGCTAAACTCGGATTAGATGATGACCCATATTGCCCTCTAAGGGTTGCTGAAGACTTCACAGGAGATCCAATGGCAAATGTTCTTAGTACATTAAGTAAAATGTCTGACAACGAAGGAGCAATCGTCCAGTTAATTGTTGCTCCTGCAGATTCTTCTTGGCAGAAGAATGGATCAAAATTTGTTCAAAAAATAGAGGGTAACAACTCTGATCCTGAAAAGAAGAAAATGAATGTATCTCAAGAAAAGTTACAAGGTATAAATAAAAAGATATCAAAACCTGGTCTTATGGCTGAAATAAGAATTGTAACGAGTGCACCAGATGAAGCAATAGCGAAAATGCATTTAGATAATATAATAAGTGCCTTTGACCAATATAATAATCCAGGAATCAACAAGCTTAAGAAGAGAAAATTAGATCCAAAACATGAAGAGAGTTTTTTGTATGATGTGATTTACAGAAGAACTCCAGAAGATGAAGGAACAATTTTGAATATAGAAGAATTGGCTTCTATATATCATTTCCCAAATAAGAATATATCAACACCAAATATTAGGTGGTTA
>JAAZOC010000005.1 GCA_012797935.1 Candidatus Microgenomates bacterium
AAACAAAATAGTAATATTTGCAGATATATATACTCCAAAACTAGTAGCAGTTTTAAAGAATTCAAAGTGCTCTCTTTTATCTGAAAAAGGATATCTATTAGAAGAACTGTGCAAAGATTCTGACGAGAACTGTTGTACCGAATATGCACAAAAAAACTCTCTCTATATTTTCACTTCGAAAGATGTAGATGTAGCAAACCTTGAAAATGGAAAGAGTAGGTTGTTAGTTATGGAAGATATTTACAAAATGGTTAAGGCTATTCAAACATACAGCTACGATATTAAAACAGTAAAACAAGAAGAAAATATGCTTAATATTGAAACAACAAACGACAAGAAATTTGTATTTTCTTTTTCTGATGATATTGAAATCCAGTTACAAAGGTTGGTTGTAGTTATGAACAAGATTGTAGAGGGAGGGCTTAAGTTCAAGTCTTTAGATTTGAGATTCGAGAGACCTGTCATGAAGAATTGAACATGTGCTTGATAATGTATATAATTTTGATTATATTATTACTGTAACCTTGTTTGATTTGATTTTTTGTATATAATAAATTTTAAGTTAAATTACTGTCCTTAAAAATACTATGGCAAGAAAAATAATTACAGCTATTGATGTAGGATCATCGAAAATCACAACAGTAATAACTTCCGTTGAGGACAACAAAGCACCAATGGTAATAGGGGTTTGCTCTCATCCAAGTAAAGGTATCAAAAAAGGTGTTGTTGTAAATATTGATGATGCAACAAATGCAATATCTGAAAGTGTTACAGCAGCTGAAAGAATGGCTGGTGTTACTGTTTCAGATGTATATGTATCAATAAACGGTGAGCAGGTTACAAGCTTAAATAACAAGGGTGTTGTTGCTGTTGCTGGATCTGAAATAACAATTGACGATACATACAGAGCAATCGAAAATGCTAGAACATTATCTTTGCCTGATAACCTTAATCCTATACACATAATCCCTAGAGAATTTGTAGTTGATAATCAAGGTGGAATTAAATATCCAATAGGTATGAGTGGTGGAAGACTTGAAGTTGAAACACACATTATTACTGCTCCTAATTCGTATTGGCAAAATATTAGAAAATGTGTTGAGCAGATAGGTTCAAATGTTTACGATGTAATATTTACTGCATGGGCTTCATCTCTTGCAGTTTTAACTGATACTGAAAAAGAGTTAGGTGTTACACTTTTAGATATTGGTGCTGGAACAACAGGTATTGCAATCTTCCAAGAAGGTTCAATTGTATATAGCGGATCAATACCTCTTGGAGGTTACAACTTAACTAGTGATATCGCTATTGGTTTACAGGTATCTTTAGAAGATGCAGAGAAGATAAAAGTACATATGGCTGATATTCTTGATAATAAATGTTCAACTCCAAAAGGAAAAGATTTAGACTCAACTCCTGCATTGTTAAGAAGAAAAGATGAACCTAAAGAGAAAAAAGTTAAAACAGAAGATATTGATCTCGGAGCAATTGGTATAGACAAAAAAGTTTCTAAGGATATGTTAAGAAAAATTGTTGAAGCTAGATGTGAGGAAATATTTGAAATGGCAAAAGATAATGTTTCAAAAGCTGGATATGATATTGCTATGCCTGCAGGTATAGTTCTTACTGGTGGTACAAGTTTGTTGAAGGATATAACTAAATTTACACAATGTGTATTTGGAGTTGCTGCTAGAATTGGATATCCTTCTGGTTTGACTGGTATGACAGAAGAAATATCTGATCCTTCATTTGCTTGTGTTCAAGGTTTGATTAAACATGCTATGGATGATGATGGAGATTTGCCTTCAGGTTCTGAGAAAGGCAAGATTGAGTTAGGTGGTTTCTTTGGTAAAGTAAAAGATTGGTTTAAATCCTTACTGCCTTAAATAAATTAATTTAAGTTCTTGTCGTTATGTTAGTTACTACAAATGTTGATCCAGTAGCGAAAATAAAGGTAGTGGGAGTAGGTGGAGGTGGTTGTAATGCTATCAATACTATGATCACAGATTACGATATTCCTGGTGTTGACTTTATGGCATTTAATACAGATGCACAAGCACTTAAAATGTCACAAGCACCAGTTACTTTGCAATTAGGAGAAGATTTAACACACGGACTTGGTGTTGGTGGTAATTTCGAATTAGGTGCACAATCTGCAGAAGAAAGCTTAGATCAAATTCAAGAACTTCTTGAGGGTGCTAATATGGTATTCATAACAGCAGGTATGGGTGGTGGTACTGGTACTGGTGCTGCACCAATAATTGCTGGTGTTGCTAGAAATATGGGAGCATTAACAGTTGCTGTTGTTACAAAGCCATTTGATTTTGAAGGTAACAAGAGAAGAGAAGTAGCAGAAGAAGGTATCGCAGCATTAAGAGATAAGGTAGATACATTGATTGTTGTTCCTAACCAAAGATTACTTGAGATTGTTAATGAAAGTGAAAAGCTTTCATTCATAGATGCAATGAAAAAAGTAGATTCAGTATTGGCTGAAGGTGTTAAGAGTATTTCAAATTTGATTAGTCAAACAGGATATATTAATGCTGACTTCAATGATGCTAAATCAGTAATGCAAAATGCTGGAACTGCACTTATGGGTATTGGTAGAGCAAGTGGTGAAAACAGAGCTGAGGAAGCTGCTAGAGCAGCTACAACAAGCCCATTACTCGATATGTCTATAGAGGGAGCAACTGGTGTTTTGTACAATGTAGTAGGTTCTAACCTTACATTGCCAGAGATTAGCCTTGTTTCCGAATTAATCAAAGAAGCTGTTGATCCATCTGCAAATATTAAATTTGGTGCACAAATAGATCCTGAGGCTGGAGATGAAATAACAATAACAATTGTTGCTACTGGTTTCGATGAAAAGAAACAGATATATACAAAGCAACAAAAAGATGATGAACCAGTACAGAGTGGAAATATAAGAACATTTGGTTTTGATGTCCCAGAAAAAAACGATACAGTATTAGAAGATCTACCAGATCGTAATGAAGGAAAAATACTTGATTCCTTTGAAGATGACTCCATGCTAGACGACGATGAAAAGGTTATAAATACACCTAAAAAGGATGTATTAGGAGACGATCCATTGGATGTTCCTGCATTCATGAGAAAAGGAACACAAAACTAAAGCATTCTTGTATAATTGATTTATGCAAATACTCTCTTCCAATAGCAACAAGAGATATCATATTGATATTCTTCTTTTAATCACACTTGTTGTTATATCTGTGATAGGTTTGGTAAATCTACTCTCAACCAAAATACTCCCTGAAGGAGGTTTTGGAGATCTAAATAGTCTCTACAAACAATTTCTGATTATCATAGTTGGCTTTATTCTGTTCTTTGTTATCTCCAAATTAGAATTATCATATCTCAAATACTGGCAAGTACTATTAATCATTTATTTAGGAACGCTATTTCTTCTTGTTGCAACATTACTTTTTGCTCCAACTATTAATGGTGTAAAAAGATGGCTCATAATTGCAGGATTTCAACTTCAAGCTTCTGAAGTAGCAAAACTAACGGTCATAATACTTACGGCAACAATAATGTCATTTAAAGAAAAATATAACCAATGGATACTTTTTGTAATATCATTTGTTCTTGTTTTACCACTTGTCATATTAATATATCTACAACCAAACGGAAGTATGTCTATACTATTGCTTTCCCTTTGGTTTTTAATATCCTTCTTAAGCTTGAGTAACCCTATACGAAATCTCCTCTTAGTAACAATTGTAGCTCTTACATCTGGATCTTTCCTTCTTTCTGCTATTACCTCTAACATGCTTTGGTTCTTACTATTAATACCTTCTTTTGTATTAACAATATTCCTCTTTTACTCTAAGAATAGTCCAAGAATACTT
>JAAZOC010000038.1 GCA_012797935.1 Candidatus Microgenomates bacterium
GGATAATCTTTCTTCTAGACTCATATTGCATAATTAATAATGATTATATATAATTGGTAAGTTAATCTAAAATTATAATAAAACAAAATTATGGCAACTGATGCAAATTCACTTTTAGGTAAAGTAACTGGTGGTGTTCAAGGTACATTCTTAGACTGGTTATCTGGTGTTATTAATATTGCAGTTGGTTTAGCAGCTTTGGTTTGTGTTGGTATCTTAATCTACAGTGGTTATATGTATATAACAGCTGCAGGTGATGAAGGAAAAGTTTCAACAGCTACCAAATCTTTGACATATGCAATAGTTGGATTAGTAATTTGTTTCATTGCAGTAATCTTAGTAAGATTCGTCTTGTCAACAATTCTTGGACAAGGAGCATAGAATCCTGAAAGCATTACAATGTTTGTAGACTTAAGTACTCTTAATAACTCGGGATATACTGATTTGATCGAGTTCATCTCGGTTACTATGAACTTTGCAATATCGTTTTCAGTAATCATTGCGGTTGTTTCTGTTGTACTTTCTGGTTTCAAATTCATTCTTTCTTTTGGAGATGATAAAAAGATAAAAGAAGCAACCAGAGCTTTGACATATTCTCTAATTGGTTTAGTACTTGTTTTTGTATCACCAACAGTTATACAATTCATCATAGAAGAAATATTATCTACAAAATAAATGAAATATATTAAATACATTTTGGTTACTGTTTTGAGTATGTTCATAACATCTCCTGCATTTGCAGCTCCAGCAGTATCATCTTCTGGTGGAACTCCACCTAAGTTAATTGAAATGACTGGTATTCTGGATAATGTAACTAAGTATATATTCCCAATTGCTGGTTTAATCTGTGTAATCTTCGTAGTATATGTGGGATACATGTGGATGATGTCTGCAGGAGATCCAGCAAAAGTAAAACAAGCACAAGGTACATTAACTTGGGCAATAATAGGGTTGGTTTTTCTTTTAGTTGTATTTGCAATATTGAGAGCTCTAGTAAGTTTTGTAACTGCCTAGTAGTATGAAAAACAACAAATTCAAAGCAGAAAGTTTTTTTAAAAGTCAGGGCTATGCTCGTAATGGCTTGAAACTAATTTACAAAAACGAAAGGAATTTCAGAATAGATCTTGCTGTTGCTTTGTTAGTCGTTCTTGCTGGAATTTTTTTTGAAATCTCCCATTTTGAATGGATAGCAATTAGTTTGGTAATATCAATCGTTTTCGTCTCAGAAGTAATGAACAGTGCAATAGAGGCACTCTGTGATACTGTTTCTCAAGATTTCAAAGTGAATATTAAATATGCAAAAGATGTAAGTGCAGGTGCTGTTTTAGTTAGTGCAATTGTCTCAGTTATTACTGGTGGAATAATATTTATTCCATATGTTTTTGATTTCTTGATTCACTTGTAATAAAACATTCTCTCTGAATGGTATAATGTTTTAATGCAAAAAGTGCCCCAAATCACATTGAAAATATTATCAATATTTGTCATAGGAATATATTCCCTTTCTCTACTGTATTACCCTGTATATTCAGGTGAAGTAGAGGACTTA
>JAAZOC010000039.1 GCA_012797935.1 Candidatus Microgenomates bacterium
AAGACAAATTACTATTCTTGAGAATGTAAAAAGAACAAGAGAAGAAGAGAAGAAGAGTAGAGTAGGTAACCATTTGTACTTCTTTTCAATTGTAAAAAAGAAAAATACAGAAACAAAGAAAGACAACAAAAAGAAACCTGCCAAGATGTTTGGATGTGGGAATGTTCCATATGCCCTAAGATAAAGACCATCAAACAGCTCAATAAAGCTAGAACCTTGCATACCACTTACAACTTGAGATTCACCTAACCATTTTAAACCAAGTGAAGAACCTCCTAAAAATTGAAGTGTTCCTATTACACCTTGCAAAAGAGTATTAATTAAAAAGATTGTCATAATTGAGAGATTAAACGATCTTGTTTTTAAAGACTTAATTAGGGTTGGAATGCATATTAAAAGTAAGAGGACAATTACAAATCTAACGGTGTTTAAAAGAACTAAGAAATCAAATAGAAAAATATTCTGTAAAAGAATGAATACTAAGAATGTTATTAGATACCACTTTACATTTTGAAATATTTTTCTTAAAACCTCTGTTTTTACTTCTTTTAATATTGAAACTGTTAAAAGAAATAATCCTAAATCAAGTATGGATAGAGTTGGAACAAGGTAATTTACGAAAACACCATTGGAATATGGGTTGTAGAGTATCATTTCTGTACCAAAGAATGATATTGAATTTGGTAATTGGTATGTGACATTAAAAGACAGAAAAGTAAGAATGAATAGAATGGAGGCAGTTAATCCTTTTTTTGTAAAAACAAAGAAAAGGAACCAAAGAATTAAAGAAAAAAGTATAAAGATTGCTCTTCCAAAAGATTCTTGCAAAAGAAATATTAAGCAGGAACTGAGAAAAAGAATTATAGCTAAATACAATACATTCTTCTTAAGAAGAGTAGGTAAGCTCATAAATAAATTCTACCATTACAAATATTTACTTAACAGGCTTTATGACAATATGTCTATCTAGTCCTTCTCCACGACTTTCAGTATCAATATCAGAGAATTTCATAAGAGCAAGGTGAATAATTCTTCTATCAGAAGGCTTCATAGCAGGTAATTCTATTTCTTCTCCAAGAATTCTAACATCATCTGCTTTTTGAATAGCCATTTCTTCTAATTGAGCATCTTTGTCTTTTCTGTAACCACCAACATCAACAAAAACTCTAAAGTTGAAATCTGGTTCAAATTTTCTCCCTAGGATTACCTGTAATATGAACTGAAGAGAATCAAGATGTCTGCCATGATTACCAATCATGTATCCTAAATTTTCTCCATCGAAACTAACCTTTATATACTTAATACCTTCTTCACCTTCTTCTACAGTACATTCTCTTTGGCAGTCAACATTCAATAGGGAACAAAGTGTTTCAACTTCTTTCTCTACTAAATCGATAATCTCTTTATCTTTCATATATTATTTTTAATAATTTAATAACAAGATTATGGCAGTACTATATTCTTTTCTCCCTTTTGTCTCTGTAAATAGTGATTAAATTCTGAAATCCTTTCTTTGTCTTATCCCAATCTAATATTGCATACTGGAAAACAAGCATTAATGACTGAACAATCCAATACAAACTCAATGCTGATGGTGCACTAATAGCCAAGAAAACAGTAGAGAAAGGCAATATCAGCATAAAAGAATCTGTCATTTTCTTTTGTAACTCTTCAGGAGAAAGTGGTTCATCTGTCTTCTTCTTCTCTTCTTTCTTATTTGCAAATGCTAAAGGATCTTGCATAACCTGGGTAAATTTTGACATAAGGTACTGAGAGAAACCAACAAGGACGGCTAGAAGTAGATAGAATAGGGAGATTGCAGAGAATCTACCAAATTCACCAGCAACACTATTAAATGATCTTGTTAAATCCCAAATCAAGAAATCAGTATTTATCTTTATCTCTGCACCATTACTGATCCAATCAGTAACAAATGGGTACAAGCCTGCAAGGTTACCGTTAGTAACATTTCTAATGACCTGAATTAAAACAGAAAGGATAAGTAACTGAGGAATTGTTGTAACCAAACAACCAAGAGGATTGTATCCAACATTTTTATACAACTTCATTTGCTCTTGTGATAACTTTTGAGGATTATTCTTGTATTTCTTTTGCAATTCTTGCAACTGAGGTCTAAGGGAAGCCATTTTCTTTGTCATTTCAGTTTGCCTCTTCATTAAAGGAAGAAGAATCAATCTAAAAATAACTGCCATAGCTATGATTGATAATCCTAGATTATCCCAAAGAAGATGGTAACCAAGAAGAACAAAGTTGAGAATAGGATAGTAAAAAATTGCATTCCAGATAGCAACCATTATGTGTTTATTAACAAATAAAGAATCTTAGCGAATATATCATAAATTTCGCCTAAGGAACAGGATCATATTTACCTGGTTCTGTCCAAGGATTACATCTTACAAATCTTTTTATGAACAACCAAGTGCCTTTAATACTACCATATTTTTCAATAGCTTCGTATCCATATTGAGAACAAGTGGGTGTAAATTTGCAAAATCTTGTATTCGGGAATATTTTACCTAAAAAACCATGATCGTATGAGAATGTTTTTTGGTATATCTTTATTAAAAAGAGTAGGATGTATTTCATCTACTTAGACTTTGTTCTATCTGACTAAAAATATCTTTCTTAAGTAATTCAAGTTCATCACAAAATTCAAATGCAATATATTGATAATTTAGAGAAATATTTTCCATACTATATTTAGAAATAGCTTCTATGAATACAACTCTAAGTAATCTTGTCATATGATGCCTTTGAACAGCATTTCCAATTTTTTTGCTAACAACAAAACCAATGTGAGGTGAAGTATTCTTACTTTCAGCACAAACTAACATCCCATATTTACCACGGAATTTAGTACCTTTTTTGTATGTAAATTGAAATTCTTTTGCTAACAACCTGTATCTTTTAGGAAGCATATACCTATCTTATACTTTTTGTATGTTTTTTTCTTGCTAGCTTGTATTCTTCACTAACTGTAAGGTTTTTTCTACCTTTGAGTCTTCTTCTTTGTAAAACTTTTTTACCACCAACAGTCTTATTTCTTGCTCTAAAACCAAGCTTCTTAATTCTTTTTATATTTTTTGGTTGATAGGTTCTTTTCATAATGAAATATCAATATATGTGAAATCGAGGTAATTATATAGTAATAGCAATAAATTGGCAAATATATTAAGTTATATTTCCTCTCTAAAATTATTAGAATTAAAAAGCTGTTTTGGAAACCCATTTACAGCAAAGGCTTTTATACATATTTAACATATCTATCCACATTTCTAAAAAAATCAATATAATGGAGAAAAGTCCCAATCGACCATAGACTGCCCCCCAATTTAATACTGCCGGTTTTAAATTCTATGATTATGCTTTAATGTATAAAGCTGATTTTAAAAACTATATAGAAAATATAAACGACAGCAATACAAAAAGTATTGAAATTACTCCTGAAGATCTTTGGAAAAGTACTAAAGAAAACCTCAAATTAATGATAGGTACAAGGGAGTTTACAGCTTTACTTGGCAATTCTTTCATAGAAGATATTAATAATGGAGTAGTACAAATTCTTTGTGATGCTACATACAAAAGAGAAAAGATATTAAGAGACTACAATGCTGCTCTTAAACAAGCTCTCTTCAAATCGTCTGGATTAAACTTTGAAATAGAGATTAATGTAAAGGAAGATGTTTTACCTAAGAAGAAAATAGAGTATGAATATCACACTCCAAATACAGATACTCCTTTAGATCTTTTCTCTGCAAGCGAAAGAGAGAAAAATGTTTTAGACAAGGCATTGGAAACATCACATTTAAATCCTAAATATCTATTCTCAAATTTCATAGTTGGTACAAACAATAGATTAGCAGAAGCCGTAGCACAAGCAGTCGTTGATGACCTTGGTAAT
>JAAZOC010000040.1 GCA_012797935.1 Candidatus Microgenomates bacterium
AAAGAGTGGAGAAGGGTTGAAGTATAGCCATAAAATATGTATAATCCCTACAGTTATTTAATCTCATATATCTTTGTACCAATCCTGGACATAGTCCTACAAAGATATCAATAAAAGGAAAGGGTAAAAATGAAAGAAGTACAAAAAGAAGTCTTAGAGAAAACAGAGACTAAAAACAAAAGTTTTCAAGTTCCAGAATTAATTGAAATGCTCCAAGCTGGTGCACATTTCGGTCACAAGAAAAGTGCATGGAATCCTCAAATGAAGAAATATATCTACGAGGAAAGAAATGGTATCCATATTATTGATTTAGTTAAAACAAGAGAGCTTTTAGAAGATGCTCTTAACAAACTTTCTTATCTATCTGAGAAAGGAAGTGTTTTGATTGTTGGAACTAAGGGTCAAGCAGCTTCAATTGTTCAATCAGTTGCAGAAAAAAATGGAATGTTTTACATCAATAGAAGATGGCCAGGTGGTCTTTTCACAAACTTTGATGTAATGAAAAAGAGTATTCAAGGATTGATAAAGATGGAAGATCAGTTGGCAAGAGGAGCACAAGGTTTGGTAAAGAAAGAAGTACTCTTGATGGAAAGAGAAGTTGAAAGATTAAACAGAATATATCAAGGTATCAAATTCATGGATAAACTCCCTGAAGTAATGATAGTTGTAGATACAAAAGTTGAAGAAAATGCTATTAAAGAAGCTAGAGCAGTAGGAATTCCTGTCGTAGCACTCTTAGATACAAATTGTAATCCAGATATTGTTGATTATCCAATCCCTGCAAATGATGACTCATTGAAGAGTATCTCTATGTTTGTAGACATCTTGGGGGAAGTAGTTGGTCAATCTAAGAAGGCTCTCTCTGTTATATCTTTAAGAAAAGATCAAGAAGCTATGTTAGCAAAACTATCTGCAGATTTTGAAGCAGAGAAAGAAAGAGTAGCAAAGATGGAAAATGAAGATAGAGAAAGAATGAAATCATTAAGGGAAGGAAAAGTTCAAGCAGAAAGTACAAGCTCTGTAGTTAGAGTTGTAAAAAAAGAAAAAGATATTAATGCTGAAATAGAAGCTGCTGAAAAAGCAAAACAAGAAGCAGATAGCAAAAGTATTCAAGAATTAGGACTTTCAGAAAGAGTTGTTAAATCTTTAATGGAAGCAGGAATAGATACAATCTCTAAATTAAGATTAACTTCAAAAGAAGAACTATTAGCTGTAAAAGGAATAGGTGCAAAAGCTGTAGATGAAATATTGAAATCAGTTAAATAATTTTTAGTACATTAAGTATCATGGGTATAACTATAGATGACATTAAAACATTAAGATCCAAAACTTCTGCTGGAATGGCATTATGTAAAGAAGCTTTGCAGAAATCAGATGGAGACATGGCCAAAGCTACTGATTATATCAATGAAAGAAGTGATGTTATTGGAAGATTGAGAAATTTAACTGGTGCAAAAATTGGTCTATGTAAAATCGCATTTGAAGATGGTGGAAAAGATTTTGAGAAAGCTGTTGAAATAATAAAAGAAAGAGGTTGGGACGAACCAATTGAACCAGAATCAGAACAGAAGAAGGAAGGTGTCATCGATGTATATGTTCATGGTGCAGAGCAAAGGTTAGTAGCACTTGTAGAAATACAGTGTAAAACAGACTTTGTTGCTAGAAACGAAGATTTCAGAAAATTCGCTCATGAAATATCCCTACAAGTTTCAGCAATGAAACCAGAGTTTGTTTCTAAAGAATCTCTTGCTGAAGAACAGGTAAATAGTCTAAAAGAGCTATTCACAAAGGAAGTAGAAGGAGAGAACAAGCCAAAAGAAATCATGGAAAAGATAGTTGAAGGTAAATTAAACAAATATTTTGCTGAAAAATGTCTTTTAGAACAGAAATGGTTTAAAGATGATTCTAAAACAATCAAAGCATTGTTAGATGAAGCTATACAAAAAATGGGAGAACCATTGGTAATCTCTAGAATGCTTGTTTGGGAATTAGGCAAGAAGTAGACAATATTTCCTACATAAGATACAATACCGTAATAATCTTTGATTCATTTAAATATGGATTTAGAGCAATTTAAGGTAGATATTTCAAAGTGTATTAGCCATTTACAGGATGATCTTTCTCAAATTCGTACAGGTAGAGCAACACCAGAATTAGTAGAAGATGTCTTAGTAAATGCATATGATACTTCTTCTCCTCTTAAGAATCTTGCATCAATCAGTGCAATTGATGCTAAAAGTATAAATATCCAGCCATGGGATAAAAGTATTCTAGAGAACATATCAAAAGCTATCAGTGCTGCTAATCTTGGTTTCTCTCCAATTACAGAAGGCGATAGGGTGATAGTGAAAATCCCTGATCTTACTGAAGAGAGAAGAAAAGAATATGTAAAAGTTATGAAAGAAAGGATAGAAGATGGAAGAGTTGCAGTTAGACAAGTGAGACAGAAGTATATGAAAGAACTTGATGAGATCCAGAAAGAAGGCTTCTCTGAAGATGAAGCAGACAGATTAAGAGATGAGATTGAAAAGATAGTAAAAGAAACGAACAATTCCATTGAGACTATTAGAGAAGAAAAAGAGAAAGACTTGTTAACAATATAATTTATACATAACTAGAATGTCCTCTTTCTTAATAAATATATTACTATTTATACTCGTAATCGGAGTACTTACATTTGTTCACGAACTTGGTCATTTCGTACTTGCTAAACTAGTTGGTGCTAAAGTTTTTGAATTTGCATTAGGATTTGGTCCAAAGCTTTTTTCTAAAACATACAAAGGTACAGAGTATAGTATTCGTATCCTGCCTCTTGGTGGTTATGTAAAAATATTAGGAGATGGAGATCCAGGAGAAGAAAAAGATAAAAGTAATGTTAAAGGTAATCTAGCAAGAAAACCAAAATATCAACAAGCTTTAGTGATGCTTGCAGGTGTTACTATGAATATAATTCTAGCAGTTGTCTTCTACTATATTGTTTTGGCTAATTCTAACTGGAAATTGGCTTTGGGTTCTGAATTTGAATCATTTAAACCAATAGGTGGAACAATATCGAAAGAAAAGGTTGCAGATGTAGAATATGTAGAACTTGTAGAGGATGGAAATGCAAAAAAAGCAGGACTACCTGCAAAAGGAGTCATTAAAAGCATTGGTGGTGAAGAGATAAGTTATTCAGATGATGTTGGAAAGAAACTTTCTCTTTATAAAGATAAAAGCACTATCATTAATGTGTGTTTTGAGGATAAGTGTAAGGATTACAATATAAATGTGTCTGAAGAGGGGAAAATTGGAATTTCTCTCGCTCATAACTATCTTTTTGTGCTTTCTTACGAAAATAACAAAATATTAGCAGGTCCAGCTCATTTAGTTAATACTTTAAGATTAATTGGAAGTAAACTAAGTGAGATTGTTAACAAAGCTCAAGATACAGGTGACTATACAGAACTTTCAAACACTGTGTCTGGTCCAATAGGGATATATTTTGTAATTGATTATTTCAAAAACTTTGGTCTAATACCATTCCTAAGTATCATTGCGGATCTTTCTCTCTCCCTTGCTGTTGTAAATCTGTTACCAATACCTGCACTAGATGGCGGTAGGGTAGTTATTCTTTTAGTTGAAGCGATTGTAAGAAAAGATTTAGATGAAAAGATTGAATCCGCTATTATAAACATCAGTTTCTTCCTCTTGATGCTCTTAATAATCTTCATAATGATCAAAGATATTGTAAATATCGATAGTATTAGAAATATGTTTCTTTAATATGGTGAAAGATCCCAAGTGTGTGATATAATCACTTTGTTAGCTATTAATTTAAAGGAGGTAAAATGTCAGTAATTGTACATTCTAACGAAAATATAGACAGTGCTTTGAAGAGACTTCATAGAGAAGTTCTCAGAGAAAAAGTTCTTGAAACTTACAGAAGCAAAGCATTCAGAATCAGAGAAGCAGATCTAAAAATTGCTAAGAGAAAAGAGTGGGCAAAGATGAAGAGAAGAAGAAGAACTGCTGCTAGAAGAGCTAAGTAATAAATTTATCGTTTCCCAACTATGTCTTTTTTAGATGATGTAAGAAAGGATATGTTTTTAGCTATTAAAGAAGGTAACTCTGAGAAATCAGATATTCTCAAGATGGTATTGGCTTCTGCAAAGAACTATGAAATAGAAATAGGTAAAACTCTTGAAGATTCAGATGTTGAGAAAATATTCAGAAAAGAAGTTAAGAAAGTTAAAGATTCCATAGAGCAGTTTGAGAAAATGGGAAGAGAAGATTTGTTAGAAAGAGAGAAGGCACAATTAGAAGTTTTGCAAAGCTATATTCCAGAATTAATGTCCGAAGAAGATGTTAGAACCTTTGTTAAAGGAAAGATTCAAGAACTCAATGTTCAGGATAAAAGAGATATGGGTAGATTAATGGGTGCAGTTATGAAAGAAATTGGTAGTAAGGCTGATGGTGGTGTTGTTAAATCAGTTGTAGATTCTCTTCTTGGTTAATTATGAAGCTAAATATATATAACTGGGAGATACTAAAGAAATCATTTTCAGAATTTCCCTTTTCTAAGAAAGATATTAAAGAATCTCTTTTGAAGAATTTTTCTGTGTACAATATTTCAGAGCTGGGAATAATCTTTGTTTCAGAAGAATACATTAAGGATCTTAACAAACAATACAGAGATAAAGATTCTGTTACGGATGTGTTATCTTTTGTTGTTGATGAAAAGCCACTTGTAGGAGAGGTATATATCAGTCCCGAATTTGTTAAAGCATCATACAACTCTGAAGAAATAATACGAGATATGGTTCACGGTATATTACATATAACTGGAGAAGATCATACACTTGAATTTACACTTGAAAATCTTTCAAAAGAGAAAATGTTTGTAAAACAGGAAGATATATTGCAGAATATATTAAATGAAATTAGTAGTAGGTCTGGGCAATCCAGAAAAAATATATCTTAATACCCGTCATAATGTTGGCTTTCTTTTTGTTGATCGATTAAGAGAGAGATTCCTCTTCCAGGGTGATATATATGCGACTGATTGGTCAAAAGAAGATACATTCAAATCGGAATTAAGCTTTGTAAAAGAAGGTTCTAGAATCATAGCAATATTGGTAAAGCCTCTTACATATATGAATAGGTCAGGAGAAGCTGTTGCCAAAATAGTAAAAAAATTTGAGATTACTAACCTTGAAGAAAATCTTATTCTAGTACACGATGATCTGGACCTCCAGTTAGGTAAATACAAAATTCAGGTAGGTAAATCACCTCAAGGACACAATGGAGTTAAAAATGTAGAGGAGAGACTAAGTACACAATCATTCAAAAGAGTAAGGGTTGGAATAGAAAATAGAGGAGAAAGAAAAATACCAGGTGAAGACTATGTCCTTATGAATTTCTCAAAAGAAGAAAAAGAAACACTAGACGAAGTTCTTGAAGAATGTACTAGAAGTATACTTCCAGAAATATTACTTTAAGATATATATCTTCTTAACATTCTTGTATGTATCTCTAATTTCAGTATATGAATGCATATTAAGTTTCTCATCAGTATCTAACACAGTTGCAATATAGTTGCTTTCAAGAGTTATTCCAACATTTAAGATAGAATCGTTTTCCCCAAGAAAAAATATTGTTCTTCCTCTAGGAAGATTTGGAATTGCATCTAGACTTACCTCTAAAAGAAGATTCTTTTCCAAGAAATATTCCATCAAAGTCTCTGGATATGGAATATCAACACTATATTCAGTTATATTGTTCTTTTCTACATAATACGATCTTAAGACTGGTTCTATTGGTAAATGAAGATCATAATAAGCCTGTGATATTATTCTAAACGAATTCATTCCTCCAAATGTATATTTTATTCTTTCTGTAAAAGACCCATTACTTTTTCCTGTCCATTTCCCTGAATTTACAATATTTATAGCACTATCAAACACCTCGCTAGATGAAGTATTTAAAATATTTTCAGCACTATTTCTTCCAATCTGACTGTCATTACTATCAAGTACTGAATCATAGTCAACATCATAATTTGTTTTACCATTTTTGTCGTAAAGATATGAACTATTGTATGTATTTAAATTAATATATACAGAAATTAAAAGATATATGCATGAAAAAACAAGGAAGATCCTTGTAATTAAATCTATTACGATATTCTTTATTAAAGACTTCTTGTATGCAAATATTAATAATATACCAATGATAATAAGTTCTAATGCAAAAAGCGGACTTAAAGAATATCCTCCAAAGAGGCTAGGCTCAAAGATATATTTAAATACACTAATTCTTGCTTCAGAAAATGGATAGAAAAGAATAATATCTGAAGTTAAAACATCTGCAAAGATATGTAACAATGTAGAAATTAGGAATGTATTAATCAAGATATTTAAAAGATCAAAGTGTAAAACACCTTCAGTTTTTTTGTTCAAAATCCTTGAGAATGGTTTCGCAATTAATCTTAACAATATCCATATAGATATGTAGAAAATAGGGGTATGTGAAATTATCTCGTGATGTAGAAATGTTGGTATCCTAAAGAAAGTAAGTAAAAATATGTCGAAATCTGGAAGTATCCCAAAGAAAAAGCTAAACAATGCTACCAAAATTTGTTCATGTGATTTTAACTGTTTAATTGATTTCCTCTGAATAATTTCGTTACCTAGATATGAAAGTGGTGCATGTGCTAAAAACATATTGATCATCAATGAAATTATTCCTAGATTATACATATTTTCAAATGATTGATAAAATAGGGAAATAATGAGTAATGATAATACAAATCTCTTCTCCATATTAAGCAAGGGATACAATGAGAAAACAGAAGAAATTTTAACGAGCAAGAAAGTTTCAGGGATAGATCCAGAATACTATGAAATTGCTTTAGACATTTTAGGTAATGTACTTGGTAAATCTGTTTGGCTTTTTAATGGAAGTGATTCAAATATAGAAGAAAATACATTGCTTCTAACAAAGGAACAAATATTTGATATTGAAAAATTTGTAGATCTTGGATATTCAAAAGTAGAAAGAGTTTGGAATGAGGGGGAAATATCTGTACTTGGAGATGTTGTAGTCCTTTGGCCGTTCAGTATGGAGAATCTTGTTAGACTAAGTCTTTTCAACAACAAAATTGAAAATATTGATCTAGTTGATCCTTCTAGTAGGAAAAAAATAACTAGTGTTGAGAAAAAGATTCTTTTAAATAATTCTTCTGAGCTTTTGGTGGCAAATGAGGATGCTAAAGAAAGTATAAACTT
Source organism: Candidatus Microgenomates bacterium (assembly GCA_012797935.1). GTDB lineage: Bacteria > Patescibacteriota > Dojkabacteria > SC72 > SC72 > UBA5232. The sequence goes on from JAAZOC010000040.1 coordinate 7,266, forward strand.
GTCTCTTGTTCCAAATTTGGGAATGGAAGAAAATGCAGTAGATATTGGAATAAGAAGGATACCAAATATAGAGAGCTATGCATCTAAGAAAGCTGTGTTGGAAATCATTAGAAACTACAGGAGTAGAGGATATAAAACATTGTATATTGCAAAAAGTATTGAAAAGTATGAAGAGAATGCAAAAGATATATTTGCTGAATTCTTAGATGAAATATATGAGAAAGATGACAAATTTGCAAAGAATATAAAGAGGGGGTTTGTTTGTACGGTATCAAAAGTTCTTGTATTAACAGACCTTGAAATACTTGGGGAGATTGATCTCTCTATGTATGAATCAAAGAATTTGAGTATAGATCCCGGTTCTGTTGAGATATTGAAGAAAATAATTCCAGGCGATTATATTGTTCACGAAGATCACGGTATAGGAAAGTATATTGATATTCAAAGAAGAGATACTGGCTACTATATTGAAATAGCATATGCAGGAAAGGATAAGCTGTATGTGCCTCTTAGTGTATCTGAAAAACTTACGAAGTATGTTGGGGCTGGAAAAGGCAAACCAAAGCTTACAGGGCTAAACAGTGGCGTTTGGAGTCGTATATCAAACAAGGCAAAGGAGAAGGCTGAAAGTATAGCTAAAGAACTTTTGCAATTGTATGCATTGAGAAAAGTAGCAAAGAGAGAACCAGTTATTTCTTCTCAATCATCATTAGATGATCTAGACCTTTTCATTAGTAGATTTGAATTCAAAGATACAGATGATCAGCTTCTTGCTACTAACCATATAATTGGTGATTTGCAGAAGGCAAAACCAATGGATAGATTACTAGTCGGTGATGTAGGATATGGAAAAACAGAAATTGCCATGAGGGCAATGTTTGCTACCGCGAACGAAGGCTTCCAAGTAGCACTTCTTGCTCCAACTACTGTACTTGTACAACAGCACTTAGCTACATTAAAAAGGAGAATGAAAGAATATCCTTTCAATATTGCTAGTCTTTCAAGATTCTCTTCTGATGCAGAAAAGGAAGAAGTAATTAAGGGTCTAAAAGATGGAAAGATAGATATTGTAGTAGGTACACATTCCCTTCTTAGTGATGAGATATCATTTAAGAACTTGGGTCTTTTAGTGATTGATGAAGAACAGAAATTTGGAGTTAAACAAAAAGAAAAGATAAAGAGTAGAAGAGTTGCAAGCAATGTTTTGTCGATGACTGCAACACCAATACCAAGGACATTGAGTATGGCACTTGTTGGGATTAGAGATATTTCTGTTCTTGCAACCCCTCCATCTGGAAGAAAAGAAGTCAAAAACAGATTTGAAAAGTTTGATTGGGATGTTGTAAGAGAGGCAGTACAACAAGAATTAGATAGAGGTGGTCAAGTTTACTTTTTGCATAACAGAGTATCAACAATTACTTCTGTATATGAAAAATTGGCTACACTTTTTCCTCAGAAGAAAGTATCTTTTGTTCATGGTCAGATGAGTGTGCAACTTTTGTACAAGAATATGTCGAAATTCATAAGTGGGGAAACGGATATTTTAGTTTGTACTACAATCATTGAGAATGGTTTGGATATTCCAAATGTTAATACCTTGATTATTGAAGATTCTACTATGCTAGGACTTTCCCAGTTGTATCAAATAAGGGGTAGAATTGGTAGATCTGAAAAACAAGCATATGCATATTTCTTCTTTGATTCTCTTAAGGGAGATTCCGTCTTAAGGTTTGAGGCTATAAAAGAATCTGAAGAGTTAGGATCAGGTTTTCTTCTTTCAAATAAAGATCTTGAAATAAGAGGAGCTGGGGATATATTAGGTAGCAATCAATCAGGAACAATTAATTCTGTTGGGTATGGACTGTATTCTCAAATGCTAAATGAAGCTGTAGAAAGGTTAAAAGTGGTGGGTAAATAATTTTCACTTGGCAAATATTAACCTTTGATTTAGTATATATCCATGTCTTCACTGTATCAAAAATATAGGTCAACCAACTTTAATGAAATAAAAGGGCAAGAGAATATAACAAAGCTTCTTAAGAACGCAATAAAAGGAGATCAAATTTCCCATGCATATCTTTTTGTTGGTTCTAGAGGTACAGGAAAAACAAGTACTGCAAGGATTCTTGCTAAAGCTGTAAATTGCCAACATCCATTGAAAGATGGAAATCCGTGTAATGAATGTGAATTTTGTAAGAGTATTGCAGAAGGTAGATTCCTTGATTTGATAGAAATAGATGCAGCTTCAAACAGAGGTATTGATCAAATTCGAGAGTTAAAAGAGAAAATAGAGTTCTCTCCATCTCAGGGGCGATTTAAAGTATATATCATAGATGAGGTCCATATGTTGACCACAGAGGCATTCAATGCACTTCTTAAGACCTTAGAGGAACCTCCAGCACATGTTATTTTCATCTTTGCAACTACAGATGTCCATAAATTACCACCTACAATTCTTTCGAGGTGTCAAAGGTATGATTTTAGATTAGGAACAGAAAAAGAGATAAAGGATTTGATAGTTGAAATATCGAAGAAAGAAGGAATTAAAATAGGGGAGGATTCTTTAGATATTATTGTTAACAATGCAAAAGGAAGTTACAGAGATGCTCTTTCAATCCTTGATGTTGTATATTCTGGTCAAGATGATCAAAATCAAGAGATAACTGTAGATGAAGTTAGAAAAATACTTGGTATACCAAATAAAGATCAAGTATTAATTCTCCTAAAGAACCTCTTTGAGGGTAATGGTATTAGATCACTAGAAATAATTGAAGAACTTGAAAATACAGGTGTTAATATTCAACAATTCACAAGCTATGTATTAGATATTCTTAGAGAAATACTAAGTGCAAAAATAAGGGAAAGATTGGAAGGTGAATATTCTTTTGCTGAGTCTGTTGATATTAAGGATTTACATAAATTAACAAATCTTTTCATTGAAGCTGAAAACAGAATTAGATATGCAAACAATCAACCACTTGTTCTAGAGATGATCATTCCTGAAATGATGAAAGCAGGAAAGCAAGAAGAGATTAAAATTGTAAATAGAGATGTGAAGAATATGATTCCAGCTGCTCCTGTTAAAGAAGAAAAGAAGTAAGAGCAAGAAGAGATCCCTGAAATTGTAGAGGAAGCTCCTTGTACCTGTGATGACATTACAGTTGATGGAATAAAAAAGAAATGGGATATCTTTGTTACAGAGATTAAACCATTTAATGGTCATCTCTATGCATTCCTAGAAGGAGCGAATATTGTTAAATTTGAAAATGGGGTGATATTTTTAGAAGTTCCATTTAAATTTCACAAAGAGAGAATGGAAATGCCAAAAAGTAGAGACATTATTTCTAGTGTCTTTAAAAAAGTATATGGGACTAATTGTAGAATAGATTGTACAGTTAACGGAAATATCAAACAAAAGGGCAAATCAGAGGCTGATTTCGTATTAAGAAATCTTCCAACTTCTCCTAAGAAAGAGGAAAAACCAAAAGAGAATGAGGATGAAAAATTTAAGAGGAAGAAATTAGGAAATGAAATAGAAGCTATATTTGATGGTGTGTAAAATCTCTTTTTTTAGTATAATCTACTTGCCGATATATAAATTTGGATATTAAATTTGCTATGTTAAATCCTGTTGAATTGATAAAAATGCAGAATGAAGCTAAAAAGATTCAAAACCAATTAAGAGAGAAGAAAATTAAAGGTGAATCTAAGAATGGTATGGTAAAGATCTTTATGAATGGTGCTCAAGAATTTGAAGATGTACATATTGCCGAAGAGTATCTCTCCCCTGATATGGAAGATGCAATAAAGAAAGGTTTTAAAGAAGCCTTTAAAGATTACCAGAAGAAATTACAAAAAGAGATGGTACAAGATATGGACTTAGATCAGTTAAAGAGTATGTTTAAGTAGAATGTCTGTTTTACCAAAGAGTGTTAAACAAGTCATAGAAGAATTTAGTAAGTTGCCTGGTATTGGGCCAAAATCTGCATCTAGAATGGCTTACCATTACCTTAGATCATCAAATATGGATGCTTCCAAGTTAGCGAATGCTTTGCTCAATATGGAAACAAATATCAAGAATTGTAATAAATGTTTTAATGTTTCAGAGAGTGAAGAATGTGAGATTTGTGGTAGTCCCTTGAGAAAAAAAGGTAAAATATGTGTAGTAGAGGAACCTCTTGATGTTGTTGCTTTTGAAGATTCCGGTGTTTACGATGGTGTATATTTTGTTTTAGGTGGAGTTATTTCTCCATCTGAAGGTATTGGAGCTGATGAATTAAGATTTAAAGAATTGAGGAAAAGGGCAGAGGAGCTCTTACTAGAAGAAGATTCTGTAGAAGTAATAATTGCAACAAATCCAAGTCTTGAAGGTGAAGCAACAGCTAGCTATGTTATTGATATATTCAAGAACTTGGTAAAAGAAGGGAAGGTAAAAATAACAAGATTAGCAATGGGGTTGCCAACAGGTGCCGATTTGGAATATGCAGATAGGTTAACTCTTAAAAAAGCTTTAGAAGGTAGAAGAGATATATAATTAGTGATATAATCGCAAATATGATAAACAGTACAAAAATAACATTATGCTGTTGTTGCCAGTAATTTAATATTATTGGTTCTTTGTGCTGTTTAAATAATTCTCACAACAAATATAAACATCTTAAAGAGCCAATAATATGGTTTTGTTTTGGTTGTAAAACCATTTGTAATTTAATTTGATATAATTTAGAACAATGAAACTATATTCAACAATAGATAAAGAAATTGTAGAGATTAAACCACTAGAGGAAGGTAAAATATCTATATATAGTTGTGGTCCAACTGTATATTCAAGAATGCATGTAGGTAATATTCGTTCGTATGTAAACTGGGATATTCTACAAAGAGCACTTTTGTATTTGGGTTACAATGTTAAAAGAGTTATGAATATGACAGATGTTGGTCATATGTCTTCTTCTGATGATTTCGGTAGTGATTTCGGTGAAGATAAAATGGATAGGCAAGCAGAGAAGGAAGGTATCCAACCAATTGATATCGCAAATAAGTATATAGATACAGTATTAGAAGATTTTAGGAGTTTAAATATTTTGGCTCCTAATGGAGAAAATATTCCTAAAGATTTGACATTTAAGGATGTCGAAAAATATGGATGGACAAGAGCTACATCATATGTTGATGAAATGATTAAAATTACAGAGAGAATAGTTGAGAATGGATATACATACGAGACAGATCAGGCACTATATTTTGATGTTACAAAGATCCCAGACTATACAATATTCACAGGTCAGAATTTAGATGAAAAGGAAACTGCAGTTAGAGAAGAAGTAGATATAGATCCTCAGAAAAAACATCCTGCAGATTTTGTATTGTGGATGAAAAGAGTAGGTAAGTACAAAGACCATATTATGAATTGGTCTTCACCATGGGGTGATGGTTTCCCAGGGTGGCACATAGAGTGTTCTGCAATGGGAACTGCCATTCTTGGAGACAAATTTGATATTCATACAGGAGGTATAGATCATATCCCTGTACATCACACTAATGAAAGAGCTCAAAATATTGGTGCATTCGGACAGCCAGTTGTTAAATATTGGGTGCATAATGAATGGTTAGTAAATGGCGATGATGGTAAGCTTTCTAAGAGTAAAGGAGCATCAACATTACCTGAAGTTGTTGCTGCTGGTTTTGATCCTCTAGATGTAAGGTATCTTTTTCTTTCAATTAACTACAGAACAAGAGTTCAATATTCAAATGAAGCTTTAGTAGGTGCTAGAAATGCAAGATTGAATCTAAACAACAAGGTAAAGGCTTTGGGTGAAGAGAAGGGGAATTTACTTCCTGAGTATATTTCTAAGTTCAAAGAGCTTTTAAACGCGAACTTGAATATGTCTGGTGTTCTTGCTCTTGTTAACGAACTACTTAAATCAGATGAAAAGAAGGAAGATATATTTGCAACAATTCTTGATTTCGATAGGGTACTTGGTTTGAATTTGGATAATATTTCGGACAATGTACAAACTGTTGTAGAAGGTGATATGAAAATTGCTGAGGATCTTCTTGAAAAGAGAAAGATTGCAAAAGAAGAAAAAAACTATGAATTAGCAGATAAAATAAGAGAAGATATTTCT
>JAAZOC010000041.1 GCA_012797935.1 Candidatus Microgenomates bacterium
AGATTTAAAAGGATATAGTATTGGAGCAAAGACTGGTACAGCACAAATAGCAAAAACAAATGAATTAGGTTACAAAGAAGACTATACAAATGATACCGTTGTTGGACTTTCACCGGTAGAAGATCCTAAAATGATAATGTTAGTAAAGCTAGAAGAGCCACAAATAGGGAAATACGCGACATTGACAGCATCACCTGTATGGAGAGATATATTCCTTGCAATAGCAGACGATCTAGAAATAAAGAAGAATAATTGAGATAATTAGATATTTAATTATACAAAAAATATATGGAAGATATTAAACACAGTTTTGAGCTTCTTTTCATTTCAATACTAGTTTCATCAATATTCGCACCGATAATGATAAATCTTCTGTATAAATTTAATCAAGTAAGTGGAATAAAGAAAACAAAGATAGGTGGAGGAGAAGGTGACAATACATTATTTATGAAAATAATGAAATCAGGTGCAACAAATGGGACTCCAAATATGGGAGGTATACTCATTTGGATAATAGTACCAATAATGACAATGCTCTTTGTTCCACTAGTACCAGTTGTAAAAGTATTTGTATTTGGTTTTTTACTTTTTGGATTATGGGGATTTATAGATGTTGTTGTATTCACAAATGGATTTAAAGACAATGAAAAAATGAAAGCCTTTCAAGAAACATTCGAATGGAGAATGTTGAAACTTTCTTTTTCTATACTACTAAATATTGGAGTAATGTACTTACTCTACAGAACAGGACAATTCAACTCTCTTTCTTTCTTTGAACTTTTTGCTGTAAATATAACTCCTGTAATACTAGTAATAATTGGAGTTGTAGGCCAATTCGCAATATATTCTGCTGAATTAACAGATGGTGCAGACGGATTGATGATTGGAATTTTTAGCATTATAAATATTTCAATGATGGTTCTTCTTTATCTACAAGGTCAATATCTTTTCCTACCTATACTTGCAATAATCCTTGGGACTCAAATAATAGATCTGTATTTCAATATTCCTCCAGCTCGTTTTTGGAATGGAGGTCCTGGTGCTATGCCACTTGGATTTACAATGTTTTTCGTTGCACTAGTTACAGATAATATACCTGCATACTTTTTGATGACATCAATAACATGGATAATAATGGCATCAAGTGCAATACAAATACTAAGTATGAAATTTTTCAAGAAGAGAGTATTTAAAATAGCTCCAATTCATCATCACTTACAAGCTAATGGATGGCCACAATACAAAGTAGTAATGAGATTTTGGCTATTCACAATACTCGGATGTGTTGTTGGAATATATGTAGGTTTAATCTAGAACTACTTACAAATAACAGTACCCATTTCACAAGAGCATACTTTATTCTCTGATGTATGTTTAAATGAATCTCCACTTGCATATAGTTTATTTCCGTAATAGCAAGCATTCAAGTCAAAAAGCTGACCTTTCTCATTTTGATACATAACTGAAAAACCTTCTTGTAACTGGAAATTATTACCTTCAATAACAAAAGAATTAGATATCATACATGGCATACTATACAAATTAGTATCCCTGTTTGTCATAGTTGTAAGAATTAAAGAATTATCTCTAAATTCATAAAAACCAACCTGTGATGGAGCTAAGTTATTCTCTCCA
>JAAZOC010000042.1 GCA_012797935.1 Candidatus Microgenomates bacterium
CCAATTAAAGTTTGGAGCGTTTGTTTATTTCCTTTCTTTATCTCTTGCACTTCTATTCGTAATGATAAACAATACAGATCCTTTAAACGGTTCTGTAGGTATTAAGATGATTACCATGTCATCAAATATATTGGTAATCATTTTACTTTATCTGCTGTTCTTTAAAACAGATACACTAAAGATCGTACTAGATCCTTTTGCAGTAAAATCCAATAAGCATATTTGGTTAAGTATATTTGTTTACATCTTACTCTGCATAATAATAGTAGGATCTCTTATCTTTTTGTGCAATTGGTCACTTTTCTTTTTAGTATAAGACGCAGAAAGGAGGAATATGAAAAACATTAACGATTTAGGAATAATCATTATCATAATATCGTTATTAGGAATTGTGTTCCTGTCTTTTTACTATGACCATTGTCAGGAATCATGGAAACCAATTTCTAAGTCATCAAGGAAAGCATTTATTGTTTGCATTTTAATGACCATTATTGGTTGTGGGTTTTTAGTCTATGATCTGGCACAAAAAAGCTTTTGAGCTATCGGCGAACATCACCTCCTGTGACTAGGGGAACAATACTTTTATGTAGTTCCCCTAGTCAGCAACAAAAAAGAGGATCTTTCGACCCTCTTTTCAATCTCAATTCATTTCTAATTATTCATTAGAAGCATATGGTAACAATGCCATAAATCTTGCTCTCTTTACTGCATTAGTTAACTGTCTTTGATGACGATCACATACTCCAGACTTCTCAGTAGAAATAATCTTACCTCTAACAGAAGTAAATTTCTTTAATTGATATACATCCTTGTATGTAACACTCTTAACACCACTCTCACAAAGTGGGCATTTTAGATTCTGAATTATTTTTCTCTTTCTTCTTGGTTTCTTCTTACTTGAAAAAGATTCCTCTTCATCAGAGACTTTATTCTCGATCTCAATATTTTCTGTTTTTATCTCGTCATCCATATATAACTAAACTTTACTAATTTAAAAAGGCAAATCTTCCTCTAAAGGATCTTGATCCTCTACAGGTGCATCTTCAACTATTTCTTCTTTTGTTTCTTTTACTTCTTCTGTCTTACCTTCTGACTCTACTCCATCTGTTCCAGTTCCTTGTTTTCCCTTGCTATCAAGAAGAATCATATCATTTACTCTGATTTCAGTTTTGTACTTTGTTGATCCATCTTCAGCTTCCCATGATCTAGTACTCAATGATCCATCAATGTATACTTTCATTCCTTTTGCTAAAAGTTGCTGACATATCTCAGCCATTTTATTCCATGCAACTAAATTATGGAATTCTGCCAATTCTTTTGTCTCACCTTCAGAATCTTTCCATGATTTGTTAGTTGCCATTCCAAATGTTACAACTGGTGTTCCAGAGTTTGTATATCTCATCTCTGGGTCTCTTGTTAAGTTCCCAATAAGGAGAACTCTATTTAAAGATCTTGATGCCATTTTGTATATATAATAAATTTAACTTACCTCTTACTTTAAACCTCAATAATTAACTTCTTCTTAAATCTCTAATTCTTTCTTTTTGATACTCTTTCCAATCTTACTTACATCTTCCATCTCTACAATCATGAATCTCAATATTTCCTGTTTCAATTGCATTTGTCTTTTAATCTCAGCAATTGTACTTGGGAAAGCTTTAAAATCATAAACAATATAGTAGCCCTCGTTATGTCCTTTAATCTTGTATGCTAAATATCTTTTACCCCATACATCAACATCTACAACTTCACCACCATCTTTTTTAACCATATCTACAAATTCCTTATGAATCTCTTTTCTTAAATCATCTGGTAAAAGAGGCTTAAGAGCTATCATTAATTCATAATTCTTTGTTTTATTTACTTTTTTGACTAACATTAATACTGTTTTTTAAATTAGCTTAACGAGAATCGATTTTAGCAGAAAATACTGTGTAATACAACTAGAGAAAGGGAAAGCTAGTGGACTATATATGAAATTGGAATACACCAACATTCTAGTAGTCCACTACCCTTTTGTCTTTTTGCAGAAAAATGAATA
>JAAZOC010000043.1 GCA_012797935.1 Candidatus Microgenomates bacterium
ACAGCAGTTTTAACTCAAAGAATTCTACATATTGTTAAAGAAGGAATGGCTAAGCCTTCTGAAATACTAGCTTTGACATTTACAGAGAAAGCAGCTCAAGAAATGCAGGAAAGAGTTGACTTGGAAATGGAGTATGGATACGAAGAGCCATTTATCTCTACATTTCATTCTTTCTGTGATCGTATCCTTAGAGAAGAAGGTTACAACATTGGGTTAGATGGAAGCTATTCATTAATGAGCTCAGCTCAAGCATATATTTTTTTGAGGAAACACTTGTATGATCTCCCTTTGAATTCTTTAAGGCCAAAAGGTAATCCTACAAAATTTCTTAATGATTTCCTTAAGCATATATCAAGGTTACAAGACGAGGATGTTTCTCCTGAAGAATATGTTGAATTTGCAAAAAAGCTACCTAACACAGGTGTTGCAGAGAAAGAGGAATACAAAAGAATCAATGAACTTGCTCTTACATACAAGAAATATACAGAACTTAAAATAGCAAATTCAAAGATTGATTTTGGAGACTTAATAATCTTTACAATTAAGCTATTTAGAGAAAAACCAAATATCCTTGAAAAATACAGAAAGAGATTTAAATATATTCTTGTAGATGAATTTCAAGATACAAACTTTACACAAAATACACTTGTAAACCTTTTGACTCTTGGTCTTAAAGAAGAGAATGGTACAAATAGACCTTCACTAACTGTTGTTGGTGATGATGATCAAGCCATTTACAAATTTAGAGGTGCGGCAATATCAAATATTTTACAATTTAAAGAAACATACCCTGAAGCTAAGGAAGTTGTTTTGACTGAGAATTACAGATCTAAGCAAGAGATCTTAGATTCTGCATATACTCTCATTAAACATAACAATCCAAATCGTTTAGAAAATACAGAGAATATAGATAAGAGATTGGTTGCGAAAGGTGTATTTAGTGATGATGAAGATTCTGTAAATTTGGTAGTTGCAAGTAATGAAGAAAATGAAGCTAAGAGAGTTTGTGATGAAATTCTCAAATTAACAGGATATTCTGATTATGTAGAAAAAGATTCTGGTATTAGCCAAGTCTTTGATGAAAAAGGGCAAGCATCATTTGTTGGAGATGGAAATGTAGAGGATAAGTATAAATTTTCTGATATAGCAATTTTAGTAAGAGCAAATGCCCATGCAGAATCATTTATTCAAGAATTTAGACATAAAGGTGTTCCATACAAACTGGGTGGTTCTAGGGGATTATATGCAAGAAATGAAATACAAAATTTAATCGCATATCTTAGAGTTCTTGTCGACTATTCTGATGAGATATCTATGTACAGGTTAATATCTATGCCACTGTGGAATTTAACACCAAGGGAATATATAGAACTAAATATGCTTGCTAGGGAAAACAAAATTAGTATGTTTGAACAACTTGAGGAGCTTTGGCATATTAAGATCGGAGAGGATGATTTGAAAGAGGAAAATTTCAAAGAAATAGATAACAAACTTCTAGAAAGAATACTTTCTGCTGAAGCTATCGTAGGTCTTGGTACACTATTAATGATTTTAGATTCTTCGATAAAAAAGATTAAGGATAACAGGGATATTGTTGAGATTCTCTATGATTTCCTTATGAGAAGTGAGTATATGAATGCTTTCTTGAAAGAAGAGAATAATGAAAGTATCTTCGCAATATCGAACATTAACAAATATTTTGAATTAGTAAAAAGCTATCAAAAGGATAACCCTGAATCTAATATCTATGAATATGTAGACTATCTAAACTACAGCATTGAAGTAGGGGAATCTCCTCTTGTCGATAGTACAGAAATGGAAGATCTAAATGCTGTGAATATACTTACAGTTCATGGTTCTAAAGGTTTGGAATTCCCTGTTGTATTTTTAGTAAACCTTGTGGCTCAAAGATTCCCTTCTGTTGGTAGGGCTGATAGCATACCAATACCAGAAGGCTTAATTAAGGAAAGTATGCCGTTTGAAATATCTGAACAAGAATTAAATCTACAGGAAGAGAGAAGACTATTCTATGTTGGTGCAACTAGAGCAAAGGAAAAACTTTTCTTAACAGCTGCTAACTATTATGGAGATGCTAAGAGAAAGAAGAAACCAAGTATATTCTTGAATGAAATTTTAGATAGGGATACTAAAAGTGATTTTGAAACTGTTGATTTAGATAATATTAACGATATTAGTATGAATTTGAAATATATTTCGAAAGATAACTATGATTCTATAATTCCAAGAGATGAGAATATTGATTTGACAAAGAAATTCAGCTATTCGCAATTAAATGTCTATGATCTATGTCCAAGAAAATATGAATATTCATATGTTTTAAAAATACCTCAGAAACCAAGTTCAGCAATGTCTTTTGGTACATCTGTTCATAATACACTGAAGGATTTTTACTCTCTTGTTAAAAGATCTAAAGAAGGTTTAGTAGGTATTGCAAATGAGCCATCATTAGAGGAGTTACTTGATCTTTATGAAAAGAATTGGATTGTAACTGGATACGAAAGCAAAAAACAAGAAGAGTTAAGGAGAAAAGAGGGAAGGGATATTATGAAAAAATATTACGAGAAAGTGTATAGCAAAGATGATAATCCTATTAAGCTTGAAGAAGGTTTTAATGTTCATTTTGGCAATACAACATTTAATGGAAAGATAGATAGGATAGATTTAGTAGGGGAGAACAATGGGGTTTTGGAAGTTTGTATTGTAGATTACAAAACAGGTAAGGAAAAAGATGCTAGTGATATAAAAAAAGATCTTCAGCTTCCTCTGTATGCTTTATTTGCAGAAGAAAAACTTGGTTTGAAAGTTGTAGGTGCAAAATATATATTTGTTGAAGTTCAGAAAACTATTGAAGTTGATGTGTCTGAAAAAAAGAGAGAATTAGCAAAAGAAAAACTTCTTGAAGTTGTAGATTGTGTAAAAGAGAAAAAATTCAGACCAACACCGGGGTTCCATTGTCGCTATTGTGACTATAATTCCGTGTGTGATTATGCACAATCTTAATTGATATAGTATAATTGGCCTTATGGAAATAATTGAAAAAATAAATAACTTTTTGGTTGAGAAAGCTTTTGCTCAGGGATTGGGTGATGGATTGAGTACGGGACTAAGTAATTTGCAGAGTAGCACACAACTCGAGGGGGACGGTGGGTTTGTAAGTTCTGTTGTTAAAGTTGCTGTTCCTTTAAGTGTAATCTGTTTAATACTTTTGGTTGTTTATGCAGGTTATTTGCTAATGTCCAGCCAGGGTAATCCAGATAAAATACAAGAAGGGAAAGAAATAATTACGAATGCAGTTATTGGTTTTCTTGTTGTATTGTTATCTGCCGGAATACTATTATTGATTAGTAAAACTTTAGAATTAGGAATATATAATTAAGATGAAAAATAAAAATAAAATTATAAATCTTTTACAAATCTCAATTGGAGATTATTCTGTGATAAAAAATCTTTCCAGTTGGTCTTCTGTTGATTCTGTAGTAGGAAGTAAAATTATTACAGCATTGAATTTCTTTGTAGGATTCTCCGCTTTAATAGCAGTAGCCCTTTTAGTTGTTGCTGGGTATAACTTCATAACATCTATGGGTGATCCAGATAAAGTTGAAAAAGCTCAAAAAGGAGCAACTGCAGCTGTCGTTGGTATGATAATCGTTTTTCTTGCTAGGGTCATAGTAGAATTTATTCTTAAGATAACTTTGGGATAATCTTTCTTCTAGACTCATATTGCATAATTAATAATGATTATATATAATTGGTAAGTTAATCTAAAATTATAATAAAACAAAATTATGGCAACTGATGCAAATTCACTTTTAGGTAAAGTAACTGGTGGTGTTCAA
>JAAZOC010000044.1 GCA_012797935.1 Candidatus Microgenomates bacterium
CTGACATTTTTTCTTCATCTGATTTAGTTGCTGGCTCAATAGCTTCTGAAACAACTGGTTCAGCAAATTCTATTTTTTCCAAAATAATTGGATTACTCTCATCGCAAAGAGTATCTCCAGTTATGGAATCTTTCAATCCAACAATAGCACCAATATTACCAACAGAGAGGGAATCAACCTCTTCTCTTTCATCTGCATGCATAAGGATTAATCTACTTACTCTTTCTTTAATTCCTTTTGTCGAGTTAAGAACATATGATCCTGCATCAATCTTTCCAGAGTAAACTCTAAAATATGAAAGATTTCCGATATGAGGGTCATTAACAATCTTGAAGACTAAAGAAGAGAAAGGAGCATTCTCTGTAACTTCTCTTGTTATTTCTTCTCCTGTCTTTGGATTTATACCTTTAACAGCTTCTTTATCTAAAGGAGAAGGTAAACATATTGTTATATAGTCTAACAATGTCTTTGACATTGCAGTTCTGGAGTCTCCTCCCAATACTGGGAATAATTTTCTCTCTAATGTACCTTTTCTTAGTGCTGCATACAGTTCTTCAAGAGATAACTCTTCACCTGCAAAATATTTCTCCATCAAAGCATCATCTTGTTCTGCTAAAACCTCTATCAATACTTCTCTATGCTTTGCAACTGTTTCTTTCATATCCTCAGGGATATCAACTTCAATTAAGTCTGGAGTATCAACACCTGCATATTCGTATGCTTTCATCTTTACCAAATCAACATATCCATGTAATTGCTGTTCTTTTCCAATTGGAAGAGTAATAGCTACAGCTTTTGTGCTTAATCTATCCTTAATTGTTTGGAAACTATGTTCAAAGCTTCCACCAATTAAATTTATTTTGTTCATAAAGCAAATTCTTGGAACACCATATTTGTTTGCCTGTCTCCATACTGTTTCAGATTGTGGCTCAACACCTTTTCTTCCATCAAAGATAACAACTGCACCATCAAGAACTCTAAGAGATCTTTCTACTTCAGCAGTGAAATCTACATGCCCTGGAGTATCAATAATGTTGATTCTATATTTCTGATCATCATGGATCCAGAAACATGTAACAGCTGCAGACATAATTGTAATACCTCTTTCCTGTTCTTGTTCCATGAAATCTGTAGTAGCAGCTCCTTCATGTACTTCTCCGATTTTGTGTACTTGACCTGTAAAATACAACAATCTTTCAGTAGTAGTTGTTTTTCCAGCATCAATATGGGCAATAATACCTATATTTCTGACCTTATCTAAAGGCATTTTTACATTGTATGTACTCTTATCCATTATTTTTTTAGTAAAATTTAACAAAGAAGAAGATATGAAAGCTATCCTCGCAGTTGCGATTATACAAAACTACTTGATATTAGACAACATCTTTGAAGATTCTTCTACAACAAGGCCTTGAATGTCATACTCAATTGACTTTTCTAAAGATGATTTTGCATCTTCAGTATTATTCAAGGTTAAATCATATCTTCCTTTTAGCAAGTAATATTTTGGATTATATTTCGAAAGTGAGTATAACTGATCAAGTAATTCTTGAATTCCATTGTCTTCACCCTTATCTAGCATGATCTTAACCTGCCAATATATATATTCTGCTTTTTCTTCATCCGAGAGATCCTTCTTTGAAAGTTGAGCTAAGTAGTAATCCATTTTTTTGTCGTCTTTTAAATCATATTCTGCTTCCAAAGTTAAAAGCAAAAGATATGGATCACCTTTTGTTTCCAATACATCACTTAGAAATTCTTCTGCTTTTAGCATTTGTTTGTTTTCAAAAAGCACATCTGTATATTCTCGTAAAAGATCATCTGAAACATTTTTCCCACCGTAATTGATTGCCCTTTGATAGCTTTGGAATGAATTATCCAAATCATTCTTTAACAAGTATGCTCTACCTTTAGCCCAAAAAATTTCAGATTCCATACCACCAAGTGTAGATGCTTTATCAAGAGTTTCTATACTTTTGTCATAGCTACCAGTTTCCAAATATGCTCTTCCAAGATAGTATAATCCATCTAAATATTCGTCTATCTGATCTTGAATTGGCTCTAATGTGTTCAAAGCTAGATATGAATATCCATTATTGAGATATATTCTTGCAAGTTTAGTAGCATTAAATTTAGAATCATCAGTTAAGGAACTTAGTACTTCTGAGAATTCCTCATAGTATGGAGAGAGTTTTTGAGTTGGAGTAGAAGATGAAAGAAGAGATTTAGCGTTACTTTGATTCGTTACAGCTTCAATATATGCAAGTAGAAGTTTAGATTCAGAAGCATTTTCATCTCCAAAACCTTCTTTGCTTAGCTGTTCTTTAGCTTCAGATATTTTCCCAATATTTAGAAGTGTTTTTCCAAGCATAAATTCAGCCTCCATATTTGTAACTCCAAGACCTAATCCTTTCTGATATATATTTTTTGCATTCTCATAATCTTTTAAAGAATAGTAATAATTCCCAATACTTCCGTAGAGGATTGATTTGTTATTTGGGCTTAACGAATTTGCAGCCTTTTCAACTATTTCAGTTGCATCATCAACTCTGTTTTTAAGAAGCAAAATATCAATAATACCTTTGTAAGCCTCAACCTTTGTTGGAATCTTTTCAGTAGCATCTTGGTATCTCTTTATTGATACAGAGTACTGCTTCGCTTCAAAAAAAGTATTAGCTTCTGTAAGGATATTGTTATATTCGGCCAATTGATCCTCAGTCACCCTCCTATCAAAAAAATACCAAACACCAAGAGAAAGTATGATTAAAAGCAGAAGTATCCATGGGGCAATTTTCTTAAGTTTCGCTTTCATTATTTGAATATAGTTGAGTGTGATTGTTATGTCAAATATATGCTAGAATATTCTACTTATGGGAAAGAGAAGATTTTTTGTGTTTACTGCATATATATTAGGGCTCTTTGTTTTAAACTTTTTGTCTATCATCTATAACGCATATACCCCATCAACAGAAAGAAGTAACCTATTGGATCTTGTATACAAAGTAGATACTGAGGAGATAAAAGAAGGTATACCTGTAAAGTTGGTAACTGTTAATTATGACGGTGTAGTAAAAAAACATTTAACCCGATCTTATTCTCCTGTTACTGCTCTAATTGACTTAGGATATTCAATAAGTAACAAAAATAGGATTGTTTCTACTTCTCCTATTTCAAAGCTTTACAACAATTCGTATATACTGGTACAAAGCTACACGACAACTATAGATGAGATCGTTTACTCAATTCCTTACGAGACAATTATAAAAGGTAATTCTTTATGCCAAATGCTTTCTGAATCAAAAACAGAACAGAGTGGAGTTCTTGGTTTGATGGTGAAGAGAGTAAAAAGGATTTATCAAGGAAACGACTTAATTGCAGAGGAGGTTATTGAATCAATAGTTAAGAAAGAGGCACGTGCAGAAATAATTGTCATTAAAGGTCCTGATGATACTCCTGATTCTGTTCCTCAGAGAGGTTTCAATTGCGATTACTGGCATGCATATGTGGATAATATAAATGCTACAGATGAGGAGAAGAAGTGGTTAAAGTTTACAATGAAATGGGAATCTGGTTGTAATGCCGAAAGGAACTCAGGTTTCTACAAGGGTTTATTCCAATGGAGTCCATGTATTTGGTATGCACAGTATCCAAAGGATAATATTTTCGATGGAGAGCTGCAGATAAAAAGAGTTTTAGAAAAATTGAGGGCTGGTGCAAACCCCCATCAGATGTGGCCTGCAGTTCATGACAAGTACGTTGCTACATATGGAGAACTAAGTTGGTTACAGTAGATTAAGCATTCCAACTAAAATAATCACAAATATCTTGAGGAATTTCTCCTAGGAATCTTGATGGTATTTGTGAAGTATATCCTTCCCTTGTTTGCCTCTTCTCTGCAAATGTTAAAAATAATTTTTGCTTTGCTCTTGTAATACCTACATAACACAATCTTCGTTCTTCTTCTAAGTCTTTTTCTTCTATAAATGCCCTCGAGTGAGGAAGAAGTCCCTCCTCCATTCCAATCATAAATACATAATCAAACTCTAAACCTTTAGAAGAATGAAGCGTCATCAAATTAATATAGTTACCGGACCCATCTTGATTCTTTTCTTGCTCTTGTTCTATTAAATTAATTTCATTCAAAAACATCTCCAAACTTTTTTGTTGATACTTCTCAGTATAGCTAGATGCAACATTTTTCAACTCTGTTATATTTTCTTTTTTCATTTGAGCTTGTTCTGTATTATCATCAAACCATTTGATATAGTTTGTCTCTTCTAAAATCATATCAATCAAATCAAGGAGATTGTTTGTTTTTGAATACATATATATTTTTCCAAATGTATATGTCAAAGAAGAGAACTTAGACCATTTATCTTTTATATTACCTATACTGTTCAATTTACTTTCAGATATTACTCCACTATCAGATAAGCCGTTAGACAAAAGATAGCAACCAACTATAAATTCTCCTAGTGTTACATCACATTCTTTTGCCATCTCAAATAGTGTAGCTACAGATTTTGAACCAATCTTTCTTGTTGGAACATTTAGGACCCTATTTATACTTAATTCATCTTTAAGGTTAAAACAGAATCTAAGATAACTAATTATGTCTTTTATTTCTTTTCTCTCATAGAATCTAAAACCACCTACTAGTTTGTATGGCATTCCAGTTCTAAGTAATGCTTCTTCAATGGCTCTTGATTGATAGTTTGTTCTGTATAGAATTGCAATATTTCTCAGAGGTATTCTTTGTTGTTCCAAATTTCTAATTCTTTCTACAACGTACTCAGCTTCCTCTTCCTGATCTCTTGCTTGATATACAGTAATTAAATCTCCATCACCATTATCTGTCCAAAGAACTTTATTAACTCTTGAATTATTTTGCTCTATTACACAAACAGCCGCTTTTATGACATTCTTTGTAGATCGATAGTTTTGTTCTAATTTAATAACTGTAACTTTTTCGAAATCTTCTTCAAATGATTGTATATTCTTAATGTCTGCACCTCTCCAAGCATATATTCCTTGGTCATCATCACCTACAACACATATATTTTTGTATTTCTCTGACATTAATTTAGCAAATCTGTATTGAGCTGCATTAGTATCTTGATACTCATCTATTAGGATATATTTATATTTTTCCTGGTACTTTTTTCTAATATCTTCATTTTCTTCTAGTAATTTTACAGAGAGATATAGCAAATCTCCGAAATCTACAGAATTTTGAGCTAGAAGTTGTTTTTGATATTTTGGATAGATATCTGCAACTATATCTTCAATGTATCCACCATATGTATTGGGGAACTGTTCTGGTGTTATCATATCGTTCTTTGCAGCACTAATGAAATACATTATTGAAGATGGTTTTATCTGTTTAATATCGATATCTCTTTCTAACAAAAGTTCTTTAACCATATTTTCAGAATCATCTGAATCATATATGGAGAAATTATGTGTAAGACCTACTTCTTTTGGATGTTGCCTTAAAATATTTGCACCAATGGAGTGGAAAGTTCCAATCATTGGCAATTCTTTTATCTTTGGATCTAGGTCATGTAATATTGAGGAAACCCTCTCCATCATTTCTCCTGCTGCTTTTTTTGTAAATGTTACCGCAAGGATATTTGAAGGATCAACATTTTTCTCAGTTATGAGGTATGCAATTCTATTTGTAATTACTCTTGTTTTACCAGAACCTGCACCTGCAAAAACAAGTAATGGTCCTTCTGTACATAGTACAGCTTCTTTTTGTTGAGGGTTCAAGCCCTGCAAAATGATACTACTCTCCATAACAAAATATTTACAAGTATTTTAAGAAAACTATATTTTTTTCAAATAACGAGACATAACCCATCCAACTGTTTCTGCGCCATATTTCACCTTAGACCAACCATCTCCTTCTTCCAAAAGTATAAAGACAGAACCGTTATCAGCACTATCTAGAATTTTACATGAGAACCATTTACATTCTCGAATATTTGGAAAACCAAATTCTGTTGAAGCAACTTTTACAAGAGTATTTTTTCCTTTAGAGATTTTAAATTTTACAGCAAAATCAGAACCTTCAAAAGGTTTATTCTCATATTTTTGCAAATTAAATTTCTCTTCAGCTTCTCCTATCAAGATTCTAGCTTCCATGTTAAAAGTCAGTTCTACTGATTGCTGAGGTAAAACAACTTTGTCAGCAATGCTTGTTGGTTTACTAAAGCTTTGCCATTCTTTATTTATTGCATAATCACTTTCTTTTCCATTTGCTACAGATATATATATTGGATCTTTGTCAGTAAACCAAGGGAAATCATTTGTATTTTTAACTTTAACCTTAATAGCTGCCCTATTTCCAATTTCAACTTCCTCGGGAACTTCTACTGCTTCAATATCTGAAGAATATTTTAAACTATCTTCTTTGTACCCTTTCCAATTTTTAAGAGCATCAGTAACAGAGGCTACAAATTCTCCACTGGTATCTTCTGCAATCACTGTTGCTAATTTTCCTTCCTCCTTTTCCAATTTGAGCTTTACAACTTTCATTGATGAAATTCCCCAAGATTTGGAGATATCTTCAACCATCGAAGAGAGAGAGCTAACAGCTCTACTTGTTAAGGATGGATTATTTGAAAGATATCCAATTGTAACTGCTCCATCAACATTTTTTAATTCAGGGTTAGCTCCAATATATCCATTTCTACCTTGATATATGATTCCATTTTCATCTAGAAGATATGTATATGGAACATCTGCAAAATTCAATCTTGTAATGCAGTAGTAGTAAAGAGATTTTACCCACTGTTCAGGTTTTCTAGATAGTGTAGAAGATTCTGTTGTTACCTGAGTTATATATATATTTGTCGGATCTGTATATATTAATCCTGTTTGATCTGAAAGTGATTTATCAAATTTTTGTGTTTCTGAAGAGAAATATGAAAAAGCAAGTGTTTTACTAGAGAACAAAAGGAAAAATGTTAGTACTGTGAGTATTTTAGCTGTTGTTTTTAGGGCATTCATATTTGATTCTATCATTTACAAGATCAATATTACCAATCGATTTACTCTGGGACAGAAAGATATTGTGATTCAATTGCATTTACATATCCGATTGCAGGAACAGAGTAAATTACTTTGTTGTAAGAGATATCACATTGTAGAGCCAATTTGTAAACAGGTGTAATTAATGATTGATCAAATGATTTGTAATAGTATATTACTGATGAATCTGTACTTGTACAATTTTTCAAGGAATCTGCAACTTCTTCAAAATCATTAGAAAGGTAGTTTACTTTTTGAAGAATGGTATCTTGTAAAGAACTAAACTGAGGATATATTTCTTTTTGATAGTTTGATTGAGCGAGATTATTCCTTAAAGTATCTTCAGATATTAATGGTACTTTGTAATTCATTGGTGTAAATTTTGTCATTAGTAATTTTCCAGAAACTATTTTTCCATCTTTTAGTGCAATCATATCTGTTTGTTGATTGTGTTCTCTCATTTCAACAATATTTTGTCCATCTATATAACGGTTAGCATAGTATACTGTGTCTCCTCCTGTTCTTTTTTCAGATCCTGATACTTTGTATTTCCAATTTTCACCAAAGTATGTCTGAGAGAATCTATTAAAAGATGTATCTGTCATTTCGGCTTCATTCCATTCTATTCCTTCGTTTAGTTCAAAAATCACAATATTTTTGTTGATGTCGTAGAAGATTGATCCTCTACTACTTGTCCATTTGTAATATTCGCCTTCTGATGAAGATGAGAGTTTAAGGTCTAGTACTTTAGCAAAATCATTTACAAAGGAATACTTTAACTCAGTTGATACTTGGAATATTTGGTAATCACCTGTAGTTTGTATTTGTGTTTTACCAAGGGATATTTCTCTAGTATCTTTCGAGAGAGATTGCTGGTTTAATGGTTCTTCTGGATATTTAAGATTATTTCTTAAAAGAAAAACAACTAGAACAATTATCGCAATAACGATTATTACAGCACCACCAATTATTATGTATTTTTTCTGTATATTTTTCATATTTATGGACATAATGATACTGGACATGCGAAACCTCCATTGCCTAATGAAGATGTCATCATGTCGTATGGATTAACTGGTGAGCCATTGAAACTTGTTTCTAAATGCAAGTGTTTTCCAGATGAGCAAGCATTGCCTGTTTCACTAAATTCCATTACTCTAGCAACTGATTCTCCTCCAGATATTTTATCTCCAACTGTATACTTAGTATCGACATGAATTAACTTAAATTCATATGTATTACCCTCATATTCAGCTTTCATTTTTACCATACCACCTGCATATCCGGCAGTACAGTTTATTGGTCCAGAATATGTTATTTCACAACTTCCGTTATCACAGAAAGATGGAGCATGGAAATAATCAACACCTGTTAGGTCAATAGCAGCGACATTGCTATGGGAGTATGAACCAAATGCACCTTGAGTACAGTTATATGCACCTTCTCCAAGTAAACATTCTTCTCCTGCTGGCAGATTTTTACCAAGAAATGGTAGAAGATCGCTAGGTTTAATGTCATCACTTGGATCGTTAGGATCATTGTCTGGATCGATAATTGGATTTGTACCGGAAGCAGTACAATATTTAACTTCAGATGGTGCAATTCCAGCATGTGTATCAAAGAATGGGTTTACAATAAGTACGATGAAAATCAAAAAACCAAGTGTTACAAAAAAGACAACAGAAGTAACTATTTTAAGAGTATATAGTGCTCCTTTCATTAATGGCTTAGTGATTGCATATACTAAATCCATTGCTACAAAACTAATTACATTAGCAATAGCAGAGCCTATAGGACCAGCAGTTAAACCAATTGCAGAAGCTATTGAAGAGACTAAAGTCTGCACTAAAAGCTGTATGCCTCCACTTTTCATCCATAGCTTTATTGCATTACTACCGAAATTTTTTATTAATGCAGTTTTTAGCAAGGCATTTCCAACCTTATCTCTTATTTTCTGCCCAACTAATTTATCCAAAGCCTTAGAGATTTTATCTTTAAATCTTGTTGGACTATTAAAGAATTTTGTTAAATCTCTTAACGAAGAATCACTTTTTAGAAATTTTTGAAGTAATTTCTTTGTTTTAGGATCATCTATTAATTTTTCAAGAGAAGGGAAATTCTTATATATCTCTGCAATATCTACTTGGCTCAACTTTCCTTCCAAAAGATCGATTATCTTTTTATCATTTCGATTTAATGATTCAAGAAAGTTTGAATCTAATTTGAAGTTTCCAATCTTTTTGCTAATAATACTCTCAACAGATTTCTGAAAGTTTGAACGTCCTTTCTCAGCCATGAAAGCAAACATCTCACCTGTATACAAACTTTCGATCCAAGTTACAGGAGAAAGATAATAAAGATTGTTCATCTTATCATATACGTTTGCCACAAATTTATTCTTATGTGACTTGCCAACATGTATTTTCATTTTTATATCAATAAATCCCTTTGTTTTAGGATCCCATTCTTGACCAAAAATAAAAGTTTTTTCCTCTGATGGCTGAAGCCACTTTACTTGATTCCTTCCTGGATCAAAAAAATCTCTGCTTATAATGCTCGGTAAAAGAGCACCTCCTACGGTATAACTTTTCAACGTACTCCAAAAGCCTTCAAACTCCCCTAATTGTTCACCTAAACGAAATTGATTAGCATCTCGAAGATTCATATTAATTATCCTAAGCTCTTTTCTTTTTGCATCTATTTCATTCTGAGATCCGGGAATTCTTTTCAATTGCTCTATTTCTTCTAAAAGATTCTTCTTGACGGCTTTCTGCGAATTAATAAAGCTCTTAGCATCTTGTAAAGCTTTTGAGTTTTCAATCATATTTGCAGCTGCTTCATAACCATCTTTCTGTTCTTTAGTAGTAGCACTTAATGCTTTTTCTCGAATTTCAAGACTTTCTAGAATTGAATATGTATTTCTATCAAATGCTGCTTCACCAGTTGTACTTTTTTCAGTAAAAGTTTTAAAAGCTTTGTTGTATTTCTCAAAGGCTTCCCTTGCCTGAGAACTTCCTTGTCCATAGATTTTCTCAAAATCATCTTTTGTTAATTTTTTATTTCCATTGCCAAAATGCTTCTCCATCAATTTTGCATTTCTACTAGACATATCAATAAGAGCTTGAGGGGTATGCAATCCTCCTTCTGTACCCGTTTTTGCGCTTCCTATTAATGCTTGCTGAGTTTCAAAGTCTAATCCTTTGCTTCTTGCCCAAACACCCCCAAGAAGACCTTTCATCTCTTCTCCAGCCCATGTTAACCTTGTAAATTTTCTAACATCTTCTAGTTTTTTATATCGTTTATCTATAAATGAACTAGGATTGGATAAAGCATCTTGTAAATCATTGAAACTTATTTTGATCTTGTCTGTACCTCTTTTCCCTACTTGAAAAGCTCCAAGGTTAACATTTGCAGCTTCTTGAAATGCTGCTAAAGAATTGTTGTTTACAAAAAGCAAAGGATTCTCCAATACTGCTGAGAGAGCATCAACAAATTC
Source organism: Candidatus Microgenomates bacterium (assembly GCA_012797935.1). Taxonomy (GTDB): domain Bacteria; phylum Patescibacteriota; class Dojkabacteria; order SC72; family SC72; genus UBA5232. Next base: position 10,532 of record JAAZOC010000044.1, read on the forward strand.
TCCCGAGCCATCTATACCAGTAGGACTAACTGGTTTAACTTTAGAAGGCTTTTGTTTTGTTTGTTCAAATATGAAGTCAAAGACAGACCCCATTGCATCTTCATACTGTTTACTTTTAGGCATAGCTCTTTAAATCTATTTAAACATTCCTCCAATAAATGGAACACCCTGCAAGCTTGCTTTGATTGCACCTGCTGCATCTCCTGCTGACTTAGAAACCGTAGAAGGAATAATACCCATTAATATTGATGGTGCACTTGCAGCTGCATATATTGCAACAACTTTTGCTATTTGTATGAAAAAGTCTAGTGATACTCCACCTACTCCTTCTTTTGCTAAAGATTCAGGGAATATGAGGGAGAAACCATGCTCTTCAAAGAAGTAAGGAAGGTTAACAATTGCAAATGCTAATGGGAATACAAGAACTCCTCTTAATATTGATTTGAATATATTACCAATTGCTGCATCATTACCAGGTAATGCTCCAAACATAATAGCGATAGGAGCGATAACAACATTTAGCAATACTGTTAAGTACGATTTGATTAATACAATCCAAAGTTTGATAGCACCCCAGATAACAATACCCGCGACGATGAGTGTAAGAATAAAGACTATTACTGTACCGACAATAACTCCTGTGCCACCTGTTATTGCACCAACTATTCCTAAAACTATTGCAGTTATACCTAAACCTCCAGTAGTAGCTGCATATCCTGCATTCTGTCCAAGAAATCCTAAGAATAATTCAACAGGATTATATACCTGTATATTACTACCCAATGTTGATGTTACAACTTGCATTAGGACTCCACCAAAATCAATAATTATTCCTGTAATAGCAAAACTGAATGTTACTAATATCAATGATACGATTACTCTAGGGATTGAATTACCTAATGTAACAAGTGCCTGTCCACCAATTTTGTTTCTGAACATAATCATAAAACCAATTACAATCATAACTATAACAAAACCAATATATGCAATATTTCTTGTTACAGACCAAATATCACTGATACCAGCATTCATAAGGTCATCATATCCTGCTGCATATACTGAATTTGTTTTTTCAAAACCAGGTACCCATTCGTTTGCTAAATGTGCAACAACATCAACTTTTGGTTGAGAGTTAAACATTGCAATAACTTGATTTTCAGTCATACCTGCTAAACCATATTTCATATATTCTGGTAAATCAGATGCTTGTATGTTGGCTTTGTAGACCAAACCTTCTGGTAGAATAAATGCAGTCATGGATTCCAAGATACCTTGGAATACTTTCATGAAGAAATTTGTTGTGTGAGCTCCTTCTGTATTAACAACTTTTGAAGAGAAATCTACAATTGCAGACCAACCGCTAAAGTTATCAATTGTTTGATCAGCAGCAGCAACAGGGGTTACTAGTGTCGTAAGTAAGAGGGATACAGAAAGAAACAATCCCATTAAAAAACTTTTCTTCATATTTTTGTTTATTTAAATTATATTTCAGTATGTTTTTGTCATACCATTATGCTATTAAAGAGTCTTTTTTACAAGATTCCAATACTCTTCAAATGTCTGAGGAAAATCCTTTTGTTGAGGTATCTTTTCATTTGCTAGCAATCTGTAATAGCCTAATATTGGAGAAACGTCCCAAACACAATATGTTTCTACCGGATCTGCATCTTCAAATGGGTCTCCATCCTTCCTCGTTACTTCGATTGTACAAGGTGTAAGAACAGAGTATCTTAAACTATCTTTTGAAGAGGATCCAGCTGCAGTATATCCGCCGATTTCTGTTGGAGACAATGTACTTCTAAATCTTCTAGTCATGTATGTGTTTGTACAAACTCCTTTCTCACAATTTTCTACAGAACCAAAGAGAGATGTCATTTCTACAACTAAATCTTCAACTGAATAACACCTATCTGACTCACTTATAGATTCACCATTAATAATTTCTTTTAATGTCAAAGTATTACAATCAGTCCAATCGTCATTTTTGAAGAAAGATTTTACAACACCTAAGAATGTTGCCATTGGGTTTGCTGCACTATCATCACCACATAAATTTGTATATCCTTTTTTGATATATTCTTGCATAGAACTACTTCTTGGCAAGCAATAGCTTTCTGATGCAACAACAGGATCCTTTCCAGGGATTTGCATCATACTATCTAAATATGTTCCAACATCATTAGATGGTTTTGCATTGAAATAGCTAGGCTGAATATCTTCACCACATTCACTACAGTATGGTTCCTGATCTTCTTTTTCAGCAACATATTTACCAATTACATTGCTTATAGCTTGGATTGCAGATGTAATTTTGTTTTCAGCAAAAACTAGGAATGATTCTTTTCCAACACCTTTACCAGCATCAAAAGAAAGCCCTTCTTGAACTTCAGATGGTGCTTTAAATCTATCTCCATACTCAGCAGTTAATTCATCTCCAAATGACTTGTATACTGGATCTGTAGTAGCAATATCTTTTCTGTTGTCTTTAACAGTTTTAGAGCCATTAGCTAAAACAGAAGGGAATGTTACATGAACCAACTTAATTTCTAAATCAGTACTTACTGAAACATCACCACTAGAATGTGAACCTTCATATTCATCTCCACCATTAGCAACCAATTCTCTAGTACCCTCTGTACTTGAATCCTCACAAAGTCTCTTAATGTCAAATTGATTTGCATAATCATCACAAGAAGTCTCACCTAGTACTTGTTGATATTCATCAGTGATATCTACTGTCTGACTTTCAGGAAGAACTTCGTAATATGCACTGTCATCCTCTGTCGTCATGGTTATGACACCATCATCACTATATGTTATCTGTGGTTTTGAAACTTCTTTTTCTTCAGCTATTGGTTCCAACACATCAATTTCACCATTTTTGTATTTAATTACAATTTTTGTGCAAGCAAAACCAAATATTCCTAGAAGGATAAGAAAAAAC
>JAAZOC010000045.1 GCA_012797935.1 Candidatus Microgenomates bacterium
AGATCTTTCAGTTTTACAGAATGAATTGTTGAAGATCCGAAAAGACAAAGAAAAGAATATTTCTTTCGGGAAAATGGAAGAAGCGATTCTCTTGCAAGAAAAAGAACAAGATTTACTAAAACAGATACAAGAAAGAGAGAAAGAGTGTTTAAGGAGCAAGAAGAAAAAGTCAAATCAAGTAACTTCTGATGATGTTAGGTCTATTATTTCTAAGTGGACTGGAATTCCTGTTAACACATTAGGAAACAAAGAGAGAAAGGCACTTTTAGAGCTTGATTCTTCATTGGAAAGTAAGGTTATTGGCCAAAAAGAGGCTTGTACTTTAGTATCGTCTGCAATTAAAAGAGCTAGAACAGGAATTATTGATAAAGATCGACCATGGGCATCCTTCCTCTTTTTGGGCCCTACAGGAGTTGGCAAAACAGAGTTAGCAAAAGCACTTACTAAAGAGTTATTCGGAGATGAAGATAAGTTGATACAAATTGATATGAGTGAAATGATGGAAATGCATAGTGTTTCCAAGTTGATTGGTTCTCCTCCTGGATATGTAGGGTATCAACAAGGTGGTTGGTTGACAGAAAAGATAAGGAAGAATCCTCATTCAGTCATTCTCTTTGATGAGATTGAGAAAGCTCATCCTGATGTTCTTAATATCCTGTTGCAAATACTTGAGTATGGCCATCTTATGGATGGAAAGGGTAGAAGAGTTAATTTCAAGAATACAGTAGTTGTACTTACATCCAATATTGGAGCTGAAGAGATTAGGAAGGATAAAGTATTGGGTTTTGGAACAAAGAAGAAAGATTCTAGAGATGACAGGGAGATAAACAATGCATATGATTCAATGAAAACATTGTTGCTAGAGGAACTAAGAGATACATTGAGACCTGAGCTTTTGAACAGGCTAGATGATATTGTTATATTCAGATCTTTGACACGAAAAGATGCAAAGAAGATTGTTACTTTACTTGTAGGAGACCTTAATGAGAGGTTGAAGGAGGAAAATATTCATATTACTTTAGAAGATGATGTTGTCTCATATATTGTAAAGAATGGTTTTAGCGAAGAATATGGGGCAAGGCCTTTGAGAAGACTGTTGCAGAGTAAAATAGAGAACTTGCTAGCAGACTTTATTCTTAAAAAGAATATTGTTAATAATGTTAAAACTGTAGAAATTAAAGTTGGATTAAAGGATAATAGGTTAGTAATCTTACATTCTAAATAAATATGAAATATGTTTGTTCCTCTTGTGGATCAGAATTCCTAAAATGGTCAGGGAAATGCTCTTCGTGTGGTGAGTGGGGAACTCTTGAAGAAGTAGAAGAAACTTTGTCTTCGAGTGGTAAGCATGAGCCTGTAAAGGTGGCTAACTATGGGGAGCTGGCGAAATACAATATCAAGTCCTCTAGTAAGAAGGACGAATCACATATTTCTACTGGATATGGTGAACTTGATAGGGTGTTAGGAAAGGGTTTCGTGCATGGAGAAGTTGTGCTTTTAAGTGGTGAGCCAGGAGTTGGTAAATCAACGTTGTTAATGCAGGTAGTTATGAAATTTTGTAAGAAGGGAAGAGTTTTGTATGTATGTGGCGAAGAGTCTCCTGCTCAATTGTATTCAAGGTTTGATAGGTTGAATAACGGTAAGGATAGTAAGTATTCGAGCAACTTTGTAGTAACTGAAGACACTGTAGTAGAAAACATTTTAGCCTTACTTGAAAATGAGAAATTTGATCTAATAGTTGTAGATTCGATCCAAAGTGTTTCTTCCACAATGTCTAAGGGGTACGCGGGTAGTGTGAGCCAAGTTAGACTTTCAGGTTCTTTGTTTACAAGAATAGCGAAAACAAAAGGTATCCCTGTATTTATAGTTGGACAAATAAATAAGGGAGGAGATATTGCTGGTCCTAAGGTTTTGGAGCATATCGTTGATTGTGTCTTGTATATGGAGGGTGATCAGTATAATCAATATAGGATAGTGAGAAGTATGAAGAATAGGTTTGGTTCTACTAATGAGATTGGTGTTTTTGAGATGAGAAGTAACGGATTAGAAGAGGTTGGGAATCCTTCTTTGCTATTTCTTGAGTCCGAATCAGATTCTTCCGGCAGTGCTATAGGTGCAATTATGCAAGGGTCGAGAGTTGTGTTCGTAGAAGTACAGGCGTTGGTAGTTGCAAGGGAGAGTGAAGTTGGCCCTATGAGAAGGGTCGCAAATGGTATAAAAAAGCCAAGGCTGGATATGCTTTGTGCTGTTCTTTCCCGTAAAGGAGGAGTTTTCTTGGGTGATAAAGATGTATTTGTAAATGTTGTTGGTGGTTTGAATGTAAACGATCCTTCTATTGATTTAGCTGTTTGTGCTGCCATTAAATCTTCTGTAAAAGATGTTTCGATACCTAAAAACAAAGTTTTCTTTGGGGAAGTTGGTTTAACTGGCGAGATTAGGGGGATGTGGGGTGTTGAATCAATAGTCTCTGAATCTAAAAGGGCAGGATATGATGAATTAGTAATAGGTAGGACGAAGATAGGGGAAAGTGCCGGTATAAAAGTTAAAAAGATGATAAAAATCTCCTCGTTATAATCCCAGTATAATAGTATCAACATTTATTGTAACATTGATTACTAGCATCCCTTTTGTAACAAACTCTTTGCTGTTTTCTTGTTAAATGCTTTTACAGTGCAGATATCCTTGTTGTTTGTCTTGTGTGGATACTATATATAGGGTTGACAATTATATGACTGAGGGGTATACTTATAACACTGTTCTTTACAAGTTGTGGATATCTTGGGTTTATCCCTTTGTCTGGTGTGTCACAAGCACAGCTGGGCAACAGGACAAGTCCAAGATAACTTCCCGTAATTTCCTAAATTTCTTTTTATTGTTCTCCTTTAGAAGATATTTAGAAGAGGATGGGAAACATCTTGTATGTTCCTCGAGACTATCTCTTGTGAAAGAGACAGGAACCGGGGTCGGTTGGGGCAGTACCGATCCCTCTTCTTTTTTTCAATGTTTTTTGTTTTATTGACATCCAAGTTTGATTCAAATATACTTCAAATATTGAAAGCTATTCAGCCCTGTGTATTTTAATTTCCCATAAATAATAAAATGGTAAAGAAAGCTAAAACTATTAAAGAATATGAGTCTATGACTCTTGCTGAACTTCGTGTTGAAGCTCAGAATTTAAAAATGGAGAATTTCATGGAGCTCCCAAAAAGAGAGCTCATTATTGAAATATTAAAGAAACTAACGGAAGAAGAAGGTTATGTCTTCGTCGAAGGTATATTAGAGGTTATGAAAGATGGATCTCATGGAATTTTGAGAACTGAAGACCTTTTACCTGGAGATAATGATGTATATATTTCTGGTTCTCAGATTCAAAAATTTAGTCTAAGAACAGGAGATGAAGTTGCTGGTCCTGCTAGATTACCAAAAGAAAAAGAAAAGTATTTAAGTCTTTTAAGAGTTGATACAGTATATGGAAAACCTGCTGCAGAAGCTGCTAAGAGACCTATGTTTAGAAAATTAACACCTATATTTCCAAAGAAGCAGATTAAATTAGAGACAGAGCCAGAGGTTATATCAACTAGAATGATCGATTTGTTGTCACCAATTGGTTTTGGGCAAAGATCTATGGTTGTTTCTCCTCCAAAAGCTGGTAAAACATGGTTACTAAAAGATATTGCAGATGGTATTGCAAAGAATCATCCAAAAGCGAAGCTTATTGTTGTACTAGTAGGTGAGAGACCAGAAGAGGTAACCGATATGAAGAGATTTGTAAAAGGAGAAGTATATGCTTCAAACTTTGATGAATTACCAGAGCATAACTGTAGAGTAGCAGAAATGGCACTCCAAAAAGCTATGAGAATGGTTGAATGGGGTGATGATGTAATTATCCTTATGGATAGTATTACTAGATTGGCTAGAGCATACAATATAACCATGCCAACATCAGGTAAAACGTTATCTGGAGGTTTCGATCCAGTTGCACTATATCCTCCAAAGAGATTCTTTGGTGCTGCTAGAAACTTTGAAGAGCAGGGTAGTCTTACAATTATAGCTACAGCTCTTGTTGATACTGGTAGTAGAATGGATGATTTGGTATATGAAGAGTTCAAAGGAACAGGAAATATGGAACTTCATTTAGATAGAAACTTGGCTAACAAGAGAATATATCCAGCTATTGATGTTATTAACTCTGGTACTAGAAATGAAGAGCTTCTTCTTGGAAAAGATGTTCTAAATCAATCATGGAGAATTAGAAGAATGCTTGAAGTTTTAGATTCTAATGAGAATCCAACAGATGTTCTTGTTAGTAGGTTGAGAAAAACCAAATCTAATGAGGATTTCTTAGCAACTCTCCATGAAGCATAGATAATTGGTATAATAGTAGGTATCAATTTTTTAAGGAAGTATCTTGACTGATCAGGATTTCTCAAACAAAAAAAATATAAACAGTTTAACCTTTAGAGATCTTTCAAATGATCCTGTTGAGGAGGAATTAGATGAATCAAAGGATCAGTACATATTTGTAGATGATGAGATAGTAGGGAACAAATTCTTTCTTTCTCTGAAAAGATTCTTTTTGAAAATATATACAAAAAAGAGAAGTAGGCATTCCATATTAGGTTTTTTCTTTTCTTTCACAGACTATATATTCTTACGAGGTAGGGTTATTCTTGTTTTGCTTTCCGTATTACTGGGTATTTTCCTTGATTCTTTCAATGGTATTAAAGATAACTTAACAAAGAGAATGTTCTGGGGTAGAGGAAGTTTTCTAAAATCTGCACTCCAGGTTGTTTTTGTTACTATTGTTTTTATTCTTACAATCTCTTATCTATATCGTAGACCTGTAGTTATTGTTGCTAGTGATGTCCCTCTTGATGAGGTAGGAGTTGCTGAGAGTGATGTTATGGTTTTAAATGCTTCTGTTAATACCCTTATTCCAAAAGATAGAGAAAGAAGATCTGTAGAAGAATATATTGTAAAAGGTGGAGATACTGTAGCATCAATTGCAAAATATTATGAAATTAGTACGGAGACATTATTATGGGCAAATAATATGTCATCTTCTGGTGTTATTAAACCTGGGCAAAAGTTAGAAATACCACCAAGTGACGGTGTCCTTGTTGTTGTAAGTAAAGGAGATACTTTAGCTAGCCTTGCAAAGAAATATTCTGCAAGTGAACAGGCAATTGCTGACTTTAACTGGTTGGACTATCCATTTACATTAGAGGTTAGCTCAAAGCTATTCATTCCAGAAGGAAAAATGCCTGCTACTGTAAGAACATATGCTTCTTCTTCTCCTTCATTCGCAGTAAAGAATCAATATACTAAGACGGCAACTTCAACTACTGGTGGTGATTCAAAAGTAGGTAGATTCTTGTCATGGCCAGTCGCTGGAAGAGCAGGAATAATATCTCAATATTACAAAGGCTACTACCATACAGGTATTGATATTGCAGATAGATCTTTGCCAAAGATTGTATCTGCTGCTTCTGGTACTGTAATATTTGCTGGTTGTGCCGGATATTGTCCTCCATTAGGCTCTACATATGGTGGTTCTGGTTATGCATGGGCAATTCAAGTCGATCATGGGAATGGATATTCTACATGGTATGCACACTTAAAGAATATATATGTTAAATCAGGGCAGAAAGTTTCTGCAGGGCAGGTTATTGGTCAAATGGGTTCAACTGGAAGATCTACTGGGCCACATGTCCACTTTGAATTGAGGAAAAATAATTCTCATATCAATCCTATCTACTATACAAACTGGTAGTTTGGTTTCCATCCAATCGTTGATATAATCTCTTGTGGGCTCATAGTTCAGCTGGTAGAACATCGCATTCGCATTGCGAAGATCGCCGGTTCGATTCCGGCTGAGTCCAGTTATATGTATTGGGCCTGTAGCTCAGTTTGGCTAGAGCACATCGCTGGCAGCGATGGGGTCAGGGGTTCAAACCCCCTCAGGTCCATTGTATACAAAATTTGATAATTGGTTGGTGGTAGATAGGTTCGTTCCACAATGTAGTTCCACAAATTTAGAAACCTTTTTACTTCCAATCTTTTCATCTTTTATGTAAAATACAAGATATTAACTTTTAAATTTCTTTCTATGGGACATAAGTACAACCCTTCAGAGTTCGAAAGTAAGTGGCAGGAGAAGTGGTTCTCCGATCTATTCTACGAAGGGAAGGATCTCCTAGAAGAAAAGAAGAAATATTACCTCCTAGTAGAGTTTCCATATCCATCTGGAGATACTATGCATATGGGTCATACTAGAAACTACTCAATGATGGATACTATTGTTAGATTGAGAAGAATGAAAGGTGAGAATGTAATATTCCCAATAGGTTGGGATGCATTTGGATTACCTACAGAAAACTATGCAATCAAGGTAAAAAGACCACCTCAAGAAATAACTGAAGAAAATATAAATATATTTAGAAAACAACTTAAGAGCTTAGGCCTTTCTTTTGATTGGAGTAGAGAGATTAATACTACTGATCCTGAATATTACAAATGGACTCAATGGATATTTCTTAAACTGTATGAGAAAGGTCTCGCTTATAAAGATAAAATGCCTATTAACTGGTGTCCGAAATGTAAAATGGGGTGTGCAAATGAAGAAGTTGTAGATGGAAAACATGAAAGGTGTGGAGCTGATGTTGAGAAAAGAGATATTAATCAATGGGTTCTTAAAATTACTGAATATGCTGACCGTTTAGACAAAGATCTTGATCTTGTAGATTACTGGGAGAGTGTAAAGGTAAGACAAAGGAATTGGATTGGAAAGAAGACTTGGTATGATATTAAATATCAAGTAGTTGGTAGTGATGAATATATTGAGGTTTCAACGACAAGGCCTGATACTCAATTCGGTTCTACATTCGTAGTTGTTGCTCCCGATTGTCCTATAGTTGAGAAACTTTTGCCTTTGATGAGTGATGATACGAGAGAAAAAGTTCTAAAATACAAAGAAGAAGCAAGTAACAAATCTGAGATTGAAAGAATAGGTGAGAATAGGGAGAAAACGGGTGTTGATACTGGTTTAAAGTGCAAGAATAGCATAACCGGTAAGGACCTGCCAATATTTGTTGCAGACTTTGTTCTATCAACAGTTGGGACTGGAATGGTAGTAGGAGTTCCAGCTCATGATAAAAGAGACTTTGATTTCGCAAAGAAATTCTCTCTATCAATTATTCGGGTTGTTGAAGGCCCAGACGGTGATCGCAAGGCTCCCGAGAAAGTTGAAGATGTCTACGAAGATTATGGAAAAGCTTTCGAATCAGGCTTCTTGAACAATCTTAGCAGTGAAGATGCAATGGTGAAAATAGGGGAGTTTTTGTCTGATAACAAGATAGGTTCTGTAGTCGTGAGGTATCATTTAAGAGATTGGATATTCTCAAGGCAACATTACTGGGGTGAGCCTATCCCTATAGTTCATTGTTCCAAGTGTGGAGTGGTACCTGTGCCTGAGGATCAACTTCCAGTTAAATTACCTGTTGTAAAAAGTTATGAACCTACAGATACTGGAGAATCACCTTTAGCAAATATTAGAGATTGGGTTGAAACAAAATGTCCGAAATGTGGAGGTCCTGCAGAGAGAGAAACTGATACTATGCCAAATTGGGCCGGTTCTAGTTGGTATTATATTAGATATGTTGATCCAAATAATTCGGACAAACTTGCTGGTCCTGAAAATATGAAATACTGGCTACCTGTTGATCATTATGAAGGAGGTTCTGAGCATGTTACACTTCATCTCCTTTATTCTAGGTTCTGGCATAAGGTTCTATATGATTTGAATATTGTTCCTACACCAGAACCGTATCAAAAGAGAACGATACACGGTATTGTTCTTGGTGAGGGTGGTGTTAAAATGTCAAAATCATTAGGAAATGTTATTAGGCCCGACGACCTTATTGAGAAATTTGGTGCTGATGTCACTAGGGCATACATGATGTTTATGGGTCCATATGAAGGAGATGTCGTTTGGAGTACAGAAACCATCAATGGTGTTAGAAGATTCGTATCTAAATACTATGAGTTCTTGCTCGGTGCTTGGGATAACAAGGTTGATGCTTCTGATAATGAGGAAAAGAAGGGGGTAGCTAAGCTCGTTAGAAAACTAGAGGACAATTTGCTTTCTCTTAAATTTAATACGAGTATATCCTCTTTGATGGAATTCTATAACGAATTCCAAAAATCTAAGTTCTCTAAATCTGATATCGAATCTTTAATTATCGCTGTAGCTCCAATCCTTCCTCATTTAGCAGAGGAAATATGGGTTAAAACAGGGCATGATTACTCTGTACATATGCAAAAATGGC
>JAAZOC010000046.1 GCA_012797935.1 Candidatus Microgenomates bacterium
CACCACAGATAGATTCTGTATTAAAGAATTTTCTTAGATACAAAAAATTTAATGATCTTAAAAGATTAATCGCAAATATATTTGTATTACCAGGTCTCATAATCGCTTTCGGATACATACTAAAATATTCAACCTTACTCGATGACTATCCAAAGATAATATCCATACTTGATTACAGTATTACAAATGCATTTTTTGGTATATCAATTATGAGTGTAATAATTCTTTGGCACGATTTCTTTGAAGACAAGAGCCACCCAATACAACTTCCTAAAGCAAAAAGTATTTCTTCTAAAGAGATAGATGAGATAAAAGCTACTGGCTTTAAATTTGGAAGATATGCTCATTTAGAAACAATTCATTTTGCAAATGAAGAGACTTTAGAATATCTCTGCATTTTTACAAAAGACAAAGAATTACAAACACTTGAATTACTTAAAAGTCTCATAATTAACAACTTTGAAGTTCAGCAAATTATTAGGAAATCTGGTTTAACATTAGATGTTGATAGCTTTACAAATGAAGATATAACCTCTGAAAACATTCCTAATTACCCACAAACAGCAATAAGAAGCTTAATGATATATGCAACAGAAGAAGCTCTTCTTACAGATAGTAGAGAATTACAACCTCAACATATTTTCTTAGCAATACTAAAGATTTTTACCCCTTTACAAAAATTCTTGAAAAAAAACAACATCAGTTTAGATATCCTGAGAGAAGTTTGTATATACAATAATATGGAAATTAAAAGGAATACAAAAACAAAATACCTTGATACAAGTAATCCATATTACAGAAAGGGTGGAGTAGCAAAACAATGGATATATGGATATACATTTGTATTAAGTCATTTTAGTAAAGAGATAAACAAAATAGTAGCACAATCCCAAGATGTTTTTGGTATTGGACATGACGAAGAAGTTGACTCTTTAGTTGCTTCATTGGGCAAAATGACAAACAAGAATGCTCTCCTAATTGGGGAACCTGGTGTAGGAAAATCTAGTTTGATACTTGGTCTTGCACAAAGGATTAATTCTGGAGATGTTCCATTGCAACTAAAAGACAAGAGAATCATTGAGATAGATTTAAATGGTTTGATTGCTATGTCTCAAAAACAAGGTAATACAGAAGAGCTCATCATCAAAGCGATGAATGAGTTAGAAAAAGCAGGGAATACAATTCTGTACATAGATGAAATACAGGAAATAATACCAAGAAAAGCAGAAGAGACTGGGCACTCGATTGCAGGGATTTTACTTCCATATATTCTCAATAGTAAATTCCCAATAATTGGCAGTATTAACTATTCTGATTACAAAAAATATTTCTACAGTAACGAATCATTAAGACAGAGTTTTACAAATATTGAAACAAAAGAAGTTAGTACATCAGATGCTTTAAGAATATTGGAAACGAAAGTAAATTCTTTAGAAAAGAATTTTAATTGTTACATTACATTTCCTGCTTTAGTAGCATCTGTAGATCTAGCACAAAGATATGTAAAAGAAAGGAAATTACCAAGTAGTGCGGTACAAACTATTGAAGCTACTTGTTCATGGGCACAATCAAATGGAATTGAGAAGATAACTGCAGAGCATGTATCCAAAGCAATATCCTTACAAAAGAATATAAATATTACAGAGATAGACCAAGAGGAGAGTAATAGATTGATGAAATTAGAAGAGAATATTAAACAGAGAGTAATAGGACAGGATGAAGCAGTAATGGCAATTACAGAGGCATTAAGAAGAGCTAGAACAGACATTAGGAATCCAAACAAACCAATTGGAGTATTCCTCTTCATTGGACCAACAGGTGTTGGTAAAACACACTTGGCAAAAGTTGTTGGAGAAGAATTCTTTGGTATGCAAGAAAATATTATTAGGTTAGATATGTCTGAATATCAGGATATCCAGAGTATAAACAAGTTCTTAGGTTCTTCTGGAGAAGAGAATATATTAGGGCAAACATCCATATCATTAATAGATAAAATCAAAAGTAATCCTCACACTGTTGTACTTTTCGATGAAATTGAGAAGGCACATCCTCAAATTTTAGATCTTTTCCTACAACTTTTTGACGAGGGAAGATTAACAAGTAATCAAGGAGAAACGGTCGATTTTACAAACAGTATTATGATTTGTACAAGTAATATTGGAAGTAAAATACTTCTAGATGCTCTTCAAAAAGATAATTCCTTGTGGGAAGAAGCAAAGGAAAGAGTAATTCTTGAATTAAGACAATCATTAAAACCCGAGTTACTAAATCGTTTTGATAAAGTAATTGTATTTTCACCTCATGACCTAAGTAATCTCTCTCAAATAGCAACACTATTACTTGCAGACTTAGCTAAAAGGCTTTCGGAGAAAGGCTTAACAATCAATTGGTCCGATCAAATTCCAATGCTAATAGCTAACAAAGCAAATGAACCAGGTATGGGAGCAAGACCTATTAAGAGGTATATACAAGACAAGATTGAAGGACAAATTGCAAAGGGATTGATTGAAAGGACAATACAATCTGGCGAGGAGATAAGTATAAAAGAGAGTTGGATAATTTAGTTATTGAAAACATCTCTATTATTACATATAATCACAAAGTTAATATATTGAAATAAAAGATATGGGTGCTTTACCAAAAAGAAAAATTTCGAAAGCAAGAAAAGGTCGAAGAAGAGCTCACAATGCAATCAAGGTAGAAGGTCTCTCTAAATGCCCAAAGTGTGGCAATGTAAAGAGAAGTCACTTTGAATGTGAATATTGTGGTAACTACAAAACTAAATAGTAAAACGAATATATGAAAAGAGTATCTGACCCGAGACATTTAGCCAGAATTTTAGCTTTACAAATTCTTTTCTCTGAGAAGTTTTCAAACAATCGTCTAAATATGGAAGCAATTCCTTTGGAGGAGATGCAAGAATTGGATGAGATAGAAGAGTATGATAAAGATATATACGGAAAGATTACTCAAGGTGTTAGAGATAACATTGAGGATATTGATAATACAATTATTAAATTTGCCCCACAGTGGCCAATTTCACAAATGAAACTTGTTGACTTACAAATTCTTAGAATAGCAATATTCGAAGGTTTTGTTGGTCAGATAACACCACCAAAAGTAGCAATTGATGAAGCAATTGAAATTGCAAAAGACTTTGGAGGAGAAACTAGCAGTAAATTTGTAAATGGTGTACTTGGTGCAATATATGAAATAGATAAAGATAAATATGGAGAATCATAAAGAAATAGAAAATAAATTAGGTATAGAATTTAAGAATAAGGATCTTTTAGAAAGAGCTTTTATTCACAGATCATATATAAATGAGAATAGGGGCAAGGTACAAGAGAACAACGAGAGATTGGAATTCCTTGGAGATGCAGTTCTAGAATTAATAATCTCTGCAAAGATATATACTAAGTATCAGAATAAAAGCGAAGGAGATTTAACAGCTATTAGATCTGCTGTAGTAAGAACAGAGAGCCTTGCTAGTCAAAGTAGAGAACTTGGGTTAGGAGAGTATTTACTAATGTCCAGAGGAGAGGAAGAGTCAGGTGGCAAAGATAAAGATTTCTTGCTTGCTAACCTTTTCGAAGCTGTTCTAGGTGCTATATATCTTGATAAAGGATATTCAGAAGCTGAGAATTTCATAAATAGAACACTAGTACTAAAGATAGAGAAGATTGTAAATGAAGAATCCTTTATTGATCCTAAGACTAAAGTACAAGAAGTTATACAGTCTAAATACAAAGAGACTCCTACATACGAAGTAATTAAGGAAGAGGGTCCTGATCATGACAAATATTTTACTATTGGGTTAAAGGTTGGAAACAAGGTAATAGCAGAAGGATATGGTTCAAGTAAGCAGAAGGCGGAAGAGGAAGCTGCAAAGAAAGCATTAGAGATATTAAATAAATAATTTTGTTGAATAATATAAGTTGATCTGGTAGAATTCAGAACTATGTTAAAGATTAGATTAAAAAGAATAGGTAGAAGACAGCAACCAAGTTACAGAATTGTTGTTGTTGAAGCTTCAAAACCAAGAGATGGAAGAACAGTTGAGGACTTAGGTTCATACAACCCTAGAAACAAACCTTCTACTTTTGATGTAAATACTGAGAAAGCAAAGGCATGGATTTTCAAAGGTGCTCAACCAACTGATACCATTGCTCAGTATTTTGTAAAGCTTGGATTGATGGAGAAACCTAAGAAGGGCTCTACAAAGCCAAGTACAGAGAAGAAGACAAAAGAGAATAAAGAGTAGTATAATATATTATTAAAATATATACTCATAAAAATGAAAGAGTTACTAGAGCATATTGTTAAATCCATTGTAAATAATCCTGATGAAGTTAAAGTAGAGGAGAGGGAAAGTGTTGACTTCCCTGGTCTTACTATTTTAACTATTGAAGTTTCAGAAGCGGATAAGGGAGTAGTAATTGGAAGAAAAGGAAGAACAATAAATGCAATTAGAGATTTGATAACCATCAATGCCATTAGGAATGATAGAAGAGTAAAAGTTATGATCAAAGATGATAACAAACACTCAGAAGAAGTGGATACTCCAGCAGAAACAGAATCTGATAACGAATCAATATTCAACGACGAAATATAGTTACTTTAGAACTTCAGCTTTCTTGGAGAATATACTCAAGATATCTTGATAGTTTGTGTATTCAGTAAACATTCCATAAAAACTTGCATCTGTTGTACTTTCAGGTATGTAATATCCAATAAGGTTAAGATCCAATCTCCATGTATCTGAACTTTTCTTAAATGAGATATTGTCAGCAGAGACAATATATGGAGATCTAGAGTACAGTGTATCCAAGAATGTAAGGATATTTTGCAATGAGCCTGTATATGAAAGTGGACCACTTACACCTAGATATGATTTCTTTGTATCTGAATCACCCTTCTTACCAATTGTTACAGAAACATCTCCTGCAGATATAGATTTAGAAGCTAGATTATTTTCTTTCGCTAAAGAATCAATGTAGTAGACAAACATTGAGACTTTCAATGTTTTAGGTATTACACTTTTTGCATTTAGCAAATCAACCTGCAATGTTGCATCTTCAAGTTTGTTAAGTTTTGATTCTAGACTATCAAGTGTTTTAAGTTTACCTCGAACTTCTTCATATTCAGTTCTAAATTGCATAGTAGCTTTTATCATAGGGATAAAAACAAAAACACTGAGGATTATTAAAACAAAAGCAACTGCAGCAGGCACAACAATATCCTGAATCTTCAATCTTGAGTTTTTGATTTTATCACTAATAGCCTCAAGTTCTTTTTTAGTATTTGTATTTTCACTATTTTTCATCAAAGCATCCATATTATTGAGTTGAAGATTCTACAAAATTATTTAAGACAAAAGATCCATAGAAAGAAAATGATACATCTTGAACACCCTTACCAATTGATTTCAAAGATATCTTTTCAATATTTGTGTCATTCCCAAGTAAGTACCAAAATTTTGCTACTTCTTCCAAACCTTGAGCTTTACCATTCAATTCCATTCCATTTATTCCAGAGAAAGAGAAGGAGAGCAAATTACAGTCGGCTTTAATAGCAATATTGTTAATGTGCTCCATAACATCTTTTGCAGAATACCTACCTTTCTCAATATCATTGTAAAGGTAAATTCTACTCATAATTTCATTGTTATTTAGTATTTTCTGAGAGAAGACAGACATAGCTTGTTCTCTTTTTACTAATTTTTCTTTCTCGACATTAAGTTGTATTTTAAAAACAACATTAAATCCAACAATGAGTATAGATATGACAAAAAGGATAATTAAACTCACAATAGCACTCATGTTTAGTTTCTTCTTTTTATCTTCCTTTTTTATCTCTTGTTCACTAAGAACAGGAATAAGGTTAATACCTGATTCTGATCCAACAATAGTATTAATTTCAGATTCTTTTTTTGGATCTTGTACTACTTTTTTTTCTTCTTGTTTTGGATTAGATTCTAAAGGCTGTTTTTGCAATTCCTTTTCAACTGGTTTTACTTCTTTTGGAGTATTATTCATCTTTCATAGCTAAACCAATAGCGACAGAGTAAGAAGGTCCACTCTTAGAAATAATGTCTTTGAATTTTGGATCTACTTGAACATTATTCCAAGGCATAGACATCATAGCATTAACACCCAAGCTCTTTGATACATATTCCTTTAAACCTGGGAGTAGAGCACCATCACCATTCAGAATATAGTCAGTAGGTGCAACCGAGAGAGTTCTATTCTTGTAGAACTCAACACCTCTTCGGACTTCAACCATAATTGATTCAACAATAGGGCTTAATACTGAATATATTTTTCCTTCCAAAACATTCTCAACTAATCCATAGTTTCTTTTAAATTCTTCTGCTCTTTGGTATTCAAAGTTGAACTTATTTATAACAGCTTGTGTTAATGAATCTGATCCAATGGCTAT
The DNA here is from genome assembly GCA_012797935.1 of Candidatus Microgenomates bacterium. GTDB lineage: Bacteria > Patescibacteriota > Dojkabacteria > SC72 > SC72 > UBA5232. The sequence goes on from JAAZOC010000046.1 coordinate 6,442, forward strand.
ACTTTGTGAGAAAACAAGGTATCCATCTGAGAGTATACTCATATCAGTACTGTTTGCACCGAAATCAAGCATAATCAGATCTTTCTTTCCTACAGATTTGTACATTGCTCTTCCCATTGCAACTGACTCTGTCTCAATGGCTATGAGATCAAGAGATGCCAAAACAGCTATGTTGATATAGATATCTATAATCTTTCGTGGAGCAGCCACTACAAGAACTCTAGGGGCATTCTTTTCGGTATTGAAACCAATAGGGACATAACTTAACTGAACTTCACTCAAAGGCATAGGAATATACTGTTTAGCCTCGAAATATACAGCATCTTTAAGTTCTTCTTTTTTTACACCAGGAAATTCTAAGAATCTAGTAAATACAGAGAACTCCGGTAAAGCCATAACTACATTTCTGTTTTTTATTCTTGAAGAATCATAGAGTTTCTTTAAAACATCTGCTAATTTTCTCTGATCAGATTTATCTTCGCTATTAATAACACCTTTAGGTGTTAATTGTGATCCTAAATTTACAAGGATTGGTGTTGGTGTAGAAATTTTGGTAAGCTCAACAGCTTTCACAGAGTGTGTTCCAAAATCTATGCCAACATGATCGGGCAGTTTGGCCATATCATAATAATACTAAATTATTACTGTTATTCTATAATATCAGAAACAGAATTCGTTTCAAACAAAATTAATTAGAACCTAAATATTTGCTAAGTTCTTTTACTAATCCTTGATAATCTAAATCTGTTTTAACTAGATATGATGATGATCCTAGATCAAATGATTCTTTTATAACAGCTTCACTTGTCATATTTGTAAGTACAACAATAGGCATTTTTCCATATTTATCAGGATTTGCTTTTACAGCTCTTAGTACTTCTAATCCATCGACACCTGGCATCATAAGGTCTAAGAGGACAAGATCAATACCACCAATGTTTTTTGCTAATTGATCAAGACCTTGGTACCCATCCATACTTGTAATTGCAATATATCCTGCTGATTCTACAAGTTCTTTATATGATTCTAGTAAATCTTTTTCATCTTCTACTATGAGGATTGTTTTAGTTGTATCAGACATATTGTTTAATTTTTAAATTTAAAGAAAAAGATATCTATATATTTTTAACACAAAGGGGTTACCATATCAAACCTTCTGTGGTAACAACGGTTTGCCTAAACACTTCACGATCAACTGGAGCTCCATTCCCTAGGTACCAATCAACAGGCTCTGCACTGATATTGAATCTAATTAAATAGTTTGTTTCAGCAGATTCTGTATATGCAATATTAAACCCAGTAATGTTTACATATTCAGAGTTTAAAACCATTACATATTGAGCATTTTCAATATTGTTTTCAAAACAACTTGCATGATCATTCCAAAGATCAGGAGCACTATTTTTTAATATATATCCTTTTGAATCATCAAGTGAAGATTTAAAGTATCCAACACATATCCAATTTTCATATCCATATGGTCTAAAATGTATTTCATTACCAGAGACATTTTCAGCAAGTCCGTTTGCATATACTTCATCAACATTTAATACCTCAGATGTGCTTATAACTGTAGATGTTTCAGGATTAAATCTTCTTTCATCAAGGCTATCATAAACAAATATATCAGAGGGGTTTGAATTCCTTACAGTTCTTCTTACTAATTCTAGAACAAATTCTGTTTCTGTTCTTACTCTAGTTTTGTTACTTGATACTGTAGATATTTTTACTAAAGAGGTTAGGGTAACTGCTGAGATAAGCATAACTACACCAATAATGGTTATGGTTATTAACATTTCAACTAAACTAAAAGATTCGTATTTGTTGTATTTCTTTCTACTCATAATCTAATTACTGAATAATATGTATAATCTTTTACTTGGTTTCCTTTAGTAACTGTACCATCAGAATTTCTTTGACCAATTATTATTTTTGCGGTTACATACTTTGGATCTTTGTCATAATCAATAAAACAACTACTTGCAGGAGGATCAGAGGGAGTAGGTCCCGATGGTATACTACAAACTTCCATTGAACTTTCCTTTGGATATTCCAAACATACTAATCTAAACAATTCATCTTCTGCTTGTATAACACCAGTCGTCTTGTATTCAGAAGAATTTCCATATTGATATCCCACAAAACCTGCTTCATTGTCTTTTAGAAATTCATAGTTACTGTAATTAATATTTCCTTCTTCTGATTCCGTTCCAGTCAAAACAAAACATTCTCTTCCAACGAATACTTCATCTATATCGGGAAACAAATTCTCATCAGATTCTTTGTCTCTATTTGCAATATCTTGAACTATTTCAGAAGTTTCAACTGCATACTGAGTCATTTTATCTATAGTATCGTTCTGTATCATACTCTGCATTGTATTTACAGCAATCTGCATTAGTACAATAGAGGATGCACCAACAACAATGATGGCTATCAAAGCTTCTACAAAACCTAAACTTTCATAATAATTTTCTTTTTTCATTATTCGTTATACATGTATGTAGAGATCTTACCTGAGAGATTTGTAATTGCTAATCTCCTGGTTGATCCTTTTCCCATAGGAGTTATTTCTAATTCAAAATTTACTGGGTTATCTATTGGTTCTCCATCACTCGTGTAGTTAAGCAAATCTCCATCCTCATTGTAAAAGAATGTTCTTCCAGAAACTGATTCAAAAAGAACATAGTTTACTCTAGTTGCTTCTGTACCTAGAATAGTTATTGTAGCTTTCGGTGGTTTTGTAGTACCAACATAACCAGAGAGATTTTTAAATTCAGAAACAGGTTCTGCAAGTGGACATGTACTGCTAGTATATGAGGCTTCTGAAATTTCTGGTAAATGAGCATTTATATCATCAATATTCATTTCTGGATTGTATGCTGGTAACTTAGATCTAGTTCTAATATCACCATAGTCGCTGTACGGTGAACACCATTTAAATGTTCTGTAATCACCATCTTCTGTAATACTTGAGAAATCTATACCCAATCCATATATCCATCTTTCTCCAGAGTTTCTCTGAAGAAGCATTGACGATCTTTGAACACTTCCTACATCCTGTTCAAGATTTAACATATATTCATTTAGTTTGACAGTATTCTGAAGTCCATCAAAAGCAGTGAATGTCATTGCTCCAAGGATGATTATTATTGTCATCACAACAAGCATTTCCATCAAGGTATATGCTGGATATTTTTTTGAGAGATTAGAGAATCTCAAGGCAGTAAATATTTAATTCAACAATTAAATGTAACACAGAAGCAATACCGAATCAATTACTTAAAGAGAAACCACTTTCTTTTGGTTTCCAGTCTGAGTTATCCAAGCTCTTTACCGCAGTAGCATATGGATCTCCACTTTCTTGAGAACCTACATCGTTGTACGGAATCGGATTATCTTCCGGTAATGTGCCGACTCCACTTCCTACACAGTAAAAACCTCTTTCTGATTCATCATCAATTCCGCCAAGAGAAACACAAACAATTACTAGTTGTTGATCATATGAGTCAACTCCATAGTAGAATGTAGTATCTGAACCTCCATCAAAACCTCCCTGTGCATCTGCATATGGTACTAGAACCTGTTCTGCTTCATTACCTGTACTACCAAGAGCTCTAGCAAAAAATTCCATTGGTATACAACCATTACAACTACCCAGTTCTGGATATTTACCATAGTCATTTTTGTATTCTAGAAGAATTGTATAGAGTTTTCGTGCAGAATCTTTGTGCTTAGTATCCTGAGATTGCCAAGTGGCATATCTCCCAATCATAACACCTGCAGTAATGAGAATTATCAATATTCCCATAACCACAAGCATTTCTACCAATGTGAAAGCTTTGTACTTAGAAGACATAATTTAATTTATCATATTCCAATAAAATTAAGAAGCATATTCCATAGTGCTTCTGTATATGGAATTGATATTACAAATGCTATTGCAAAGAAAGGTATCATTGGAACTTTTGAGTTCTTTATACTCTTCTTTTTTAATACAATCATTATCAATGAGTAGAGTAGTGCTAAAAGAATACCGATCCAGAAAGTAATTAAGAATTGTTTGTAAGAAGAGACCATACCTAGACCAAAAAGAATCAAGATATCACCAAATCCAAATGATTTTTTAAATAAATTTACTAACAGAAATATAATTGAAATAGATAGTGGGGCAATTATATTTGTAAAATTGATATCTAGAAAAAAGATTAGGATACAAGATAAAAGAAAAATGTGTACTAATTTTTTTGATACTGCCATATACAAGTTATCAAAGTAGGAGAGTACAAAAAGAAAGATTATTAAGAAAACAAACTGAACTGGGAATGAATATATATATGCTAGAACAAATGTTAAACCAAGTAAGAATTCTGATATTGGGTAGTATATTGGTATATGTGTATTACAAGTAGGACATTTTCCACCTAGAAAAATATATCCAAATACTGGAAATAGTTCTTTCCAATTCAAGCTTTTACCACACTTTTCACAATGGGAACTCTTTGTAAAGATATCTGGATATTTAAAATGATTTTCAATTCTGTATAGGGTAGCATTTATGAAGCTTGCCCAGGCAGCACCAAAAAAGAAAATTAGTATGTACAGTAAAATCATTATTATTAATTATATATATTATCTTAGAAGAAAAAACCCCTCCAAAGAGGGGTTTTAAATTCTTAGCTATATCTAACTATTCCCATGCACTTCCATTCAAGTTAGATGGTTCTATTGCTTCTGCTGCTAAAAGTATTGCAGAGTAGTCTGCTCCTGTTGCAGTATCACCATTAACACTCGTCTTGTTTGTAATATTAGGAGCGAAATCTTCTGTTACACCGAAACCATTTCCATTGCAGTAATATGATCCATCATCTCTATCATCATTACTATCAGCATTTCCTCTTAAAGATACACAAACCAATACTGCTTGATCACCGTTCATACCACCAACAAAATAGAAGAATGAAGCTTCTGTACCACCTTTAAATGCACCAGCATCAAGATATTTGTATAGGACACCATCACTTGCAAGCATAGTTGCGACATCACTTCCTGTTGGGAAAGCTCTATTATCTGTATAGTAAGCTTGTAAACCTTGATATATCTGATCTACAGCATTTTGATGAGCAACATCATTTGCTCTGTTGATAGCAAATCTTCCAGCTGTTACACCTACAACCATAAGGATGATAAGGATACCCATAACGATAAGCATCTCAACCAATGTAAATGCTCCATAAGTATTTGTTCTGCTCTTCATAAAGGACATGTATTAATTTAACTAATAACAAATTACACAACTTTTAAACCTCTGTCAATAGTGGATTTACCCAATTGCTGAAGACAATTGGAACATAGGCATATATACAGCCATTGCTATAAAACCAATTGCCAAACCCATAATGACCAAGAATAAAGGTTCCAAAATTGAAGACAAGTTACTTGTTGCAGTATCAACTTCTGCCTTGTAATACTCCGAGACTTTAGCAAGAACAGAATCTATTTCTCCTGTTTCCTCACCAACAGCGATCATACTACTTACAAGTAAAGGGAAATACTGACTTCTAGCAATAGGAATTGCTAATGCACCACCTTTTTCAATTTCATTTCTTGCTTCCATAACTGTATCTCTAAACATTTCATTGCTAAGAGATTGAGCCGTAAGTTCTAAGGATTTAACAATAGACAAACCACTACTCAATAGTAAGGATAGTATTCTAGTA
>JAAZOC010000047.1 GCA_012797935.1 Candidatus Microgenomates bacterium
GTTCTATTTGAAAGAAAGCAACCAGAAGGAAAAAGAGTTGTAGATGAAAAAGAAGCATATTTAGTTAACTGGATGATTTGTGATTTGAATGGATTTAATGATCGACTTGGTAATGCATACTACTATATTGGCAATAAAAAATTATGTGGTAAAACAGGTACTACTGATGATGCAAAAGATCTAACTGCATTTCTTTACCACCAGAATTTAGTAGTTGGTGTATGGAGTGGAAATAACAATAATGAAAAAGTATATGCTGGAGCATGGGGTGAGAATGTTTCTATGCCAATAGCAAATGCTTTCATGAAAAGGGTTGTTGATAGATACACGCCTTCTTCATTCAACAGGCCTGCTGGTATTCTTACGACTTCTGTTTGTATAGATACTGGAGCTACTCCTGCTGAGGGTGTAGATTGTAAGAAGGAAAGTTCAGTATATATTTCTGGAAGAGCACCTCAAGTTGATAATAGGAAGACAATTGAAGTATGTAAAGCAAATGGTTTGATCCCAACAAACTTAGAACAAGCAAAAAAATATGGTTTGACTGAAACAAAGGTTGTTATTTCTACTAAACTTGAGAATTCGCTTCAAAGAGCTGCATATGAGAAATATTTAACAACAATGAAGAAAAGTACATATCTTTTAGTTGAACCAGGTACTGGTGTATGCCCTCTACCATTAGGTCCAGATAATGCTCCTGTAATTGAAGTTACTTCTCCAGTTTCAGGATCTCAGGTAACTAGAAATGTTAATTTAGAAATTAAAGGTAGTGTTGCTTATCTTGAAAGTCTAAAGGAATTTAAAGTATTTTTTGATGCTACAGAGATAATTGGAGCTACTGTGAATGCTGATGGAAGTTTCGTTGTAAACTATCTAGTACCAAGTACTGCAATTGTTGGTAATCATACAATTACAATATCTGCAAAAGATAATTATGACAAAACCGATACAGAAATAATTACAGTAAATGTAATTTAGTTATATCTGTTTCCCTGAATACTTCTTCTCTACTCTCTCTGTAATCTTGGATACAATAGAAGCGATATCCTTCTCATTTAAAGTCTTGTTGTAATTTGATGCTGTTATCCTAAAGGTTATTCTCTTGTTTTCTTCTAACTTCTTATCTGAGTAAATATCAAGACACTCTATCTCTCCCCAAAGTTCATCTGTATTGATAACCTGATCTATTTCACCTCTAATGTCAGTATATTGAACATTTTTCCCAACTTCAAAACAAATATCTTGAGTGAAAGATGGGTATTTAGGAGTATCTTTGTGTGAAAGATTCTCTATCTTTAATTCAATTAAGCTTTGAATATTTAATTCAAAAGCTCCTGTATGCTCAGGTAATTTGAAATTTTCTTTAATATTTTCTTTTATCTGACCAATGACACCAAGGCAGATATCTTGTGAATATACTAAAGCAGAAGTATTTGCATCAAACATATTGATATCATTCTTTACAAACTCAGGAATATCTTGCTCTGATGAATCAGCAACTAATACATATTTCTCATTTCTGACATTTAAATTCTTAAATACTTTCTCTACATATTTTTTTACTCCGTAATATGGAGATCCTGTACTAACTTTTTTGTCTACTAATACTCCAGAAAGGTACCAGTTTTCTTTTGGAAGATTATTTTCATCAACATATCCTTGTATATGTGCAATATTCATCTCAAAAAGAAGGAATTGCTCAAATCCTCTTTGTAAGTTCTCTTTACTCTTTTGAATCAATGATGGAAGCAAAGATGTTCTCATCAATGAGAGCTCTGGAGCCAATGGATTTTTTACTTTGTATGCTAAATCAGGAGAAAGATTACAAAGAGAAAGAATGTTGCTGTTTGTAAAGTTGTAATTCAATGTTTCGTTTCCACCAATAGCAGAAAGAAGAGCTCTAAGTTTTTTCTTTGTCTCAAATATACTGTTTTCTCTTCTTGGTAATATTTTTTTAGTTGGTAATTCTAGCTTTATATTGTTGAAACCAAATACACGACCAATATCTTCATGTATATCTTCCCTGATTACAATATCTTTTCTCCATGAAGGTATACCAACCAGTAATTTTTCTCTACTTGATTCTAGTATCTCATATTCTAAATTAAGAAGAATTCTTGCCACAGTTTCAACATCTAGATCTGTTCCTAAATGTCTATTTAAAAAATCAATATCTAAAGATATACTTCTTTTTTCTTCTTTAGTATTTGAGATATCAGTTATACTAGAAGCAATTTTACCATTCGCCAATTCTTTACATAATTCAACAGCTTTAGTTAGTCCGATAATACAATGATTGGTATCAAGAGCATGTTTGTATCTTGTAGCAGCATCTGTGAATATTCCTAACTTCATAGAAGATCTTCTAATGTTTGTCTTATCAAAGTTAGCGGCTTCTATGATTATTCTTTTTGTATTATTATCAATCTCTGTTTCGTTGCCACCAATGATTCCAGCAATGGCAATAGGGTTTGTACTGTCTGCAATAACCATTATGGAGCTATCCAATTTATGTACTTTACCATCAAGGCAAAGTAAACTTTCATCATCTCTAGCCATTCTAATATTTATTCTTGCTTCTCCTTTTGAGTTTTGATCGTTACTTACTAACTTGTCATAATCAAATGCATGGAGTGGTTGTCCTACAA
>JAAZOC010000048.1 GCA_012797935.1 Candidatus Microgenomates bacterium
TCAATTCTCAAGACTATGATGATGCTGAAGCATTTATAAATGAACATATTCCTGATTTTAAAGAAAAGCTTTTAGAAAGAACTAAAGATTTACTATCTAACTAGATTATTTAAATATATATTAAATTATATATGGATGATACTAAAAATATGAGTATTGAGAGTTTAAATAATACTGCTCAAACTGACCCAATAAATACAACAAAGGTAGAACCATATGAATATGGTGTTGCTGATGGAACTGCTTTAATAGAAGAAAGAGAAAAGGAAATAAATGAAGCAACACAAAAACTTCAGACAGAGAATGCTGAAATGCTTGGGATAGAAGATGAAGAATCTTTTGGTCAGAAAGTAAAAAATTTGTTAACTAGCAAAAAATTTTTAGTTGGTGCGGGCACAGCATCTGTGGCACTTGGTATTATACTTTCTCAGTCTGGGTGTTCAGGTGCTCCTGTGAGTTCTGTTGCTTTAGCACCTGAATCATATATGGCAACTAGTGTTGCTGCAACTTTACAAAGTAATGAGAATGTTATGCCAATAGAAGAGGCAACAGCAACACCATTGGTAGAATCTACCTCTGCTACAGAACCTGCTGCAATAGAAGAGGAAAAATATTTAGATACAGATTTTAGTATCACTCCTGAGATATGGAGAAAGATTTATGGGAGAGATATAACTGAAGAAATAACAGGTATTATGTATAAAACTGACGAATTTAACTATCAATACCAATTATGGATTGAAGGTCAGAGGGACAATAATATTCCTTATTTTGTTTCAACATTTCCCTATGTTGCAGATTCTGAAGACCAGAATATGATTTTAAAGATGAAAAATGCTGTGGAAAAATTAGATCTCGAAAATAAAAGTAATACAGAAGAACAAGTTACTGAACAGGCACTAGAGTGTGGTTATTATATGGATAGCCAATATTTAGATGAGAACATGCAAGATATTCAAGCAACCGTTATTTACATTACTATTGAAAATGGTAAAGTTATTCCTCATTCTTTTAGTAATGGAGGAATTGTATTCTATATCAATGATGGTGAGGTCCAACATTTTAATGGTAACAGAATTCCTACTGATTTGCCACAAGAAGTTAAAGAAAAATTTTTGCAGAAGTATTCAAGAGTGGATGTAAATGATGGCGTTGTTGAAGCTTCTGGAAAATGGGAGTGGTAATCTAGGGAAAAGACTAACATACATTTCAATATTTTGAAAATTTTGCTACTATGTAGAGTAAATATGTTGACTGTCCACTTTCTAATGAAAAAAACAGAAAAAATATTTGGAATGTTGTTAGTTTCTTTTGTTGTTTTCTTTTTAAGTATAAGTGTAGTTAAAGCTGGATATTGTGACAGTAGTGGCTGTTATGATTCTTGTGGTAATGGATGTACGGCAAGGCAGGGAACTAATTGTGCGAGTTGTAAAAGTGATGCACCTGATATTACGGATCCATGTCTCAATGTTACTTGTGAGAAAGGGGAACCTACTAAGGAAGGAGATAGTTGTTTTTGTTCAAAAGATCCATATAACTTACCGGAAGAAAATAATTGTTTATGGAATGAATGTGGGAAAAAGGATGGAAAAACAAAATGTTGTCTTCAGGGATATTATTGTGGAGGAACCGTATTACATGATTATATCTGTGTAAGAATTGGTGGTGCCAGTGGTGGTGATTCTAACGATTGTAATACACCAAACAAAACATGTGGAACTACAGCATGTACATACTGTGAGGAAGCAGGATTTACTTGTACAAATACAGGATACAGTCTTGGAGGAGTAGCTGAATGTTCAGGAAAAACAAACTGTGTAAATGTGACACTAAAATATTCCTGTTATGAACAAGTACCAAACCCTGACAATACAAGAACTGTAAGCATATCTATGGGTACAAACAATATATCAGGAAGCAAGGTATGGACTGCAACACAGGAAAGAACAAACTTCTCTTCTACTAATGTTGATACAGAAACACAAGCACTGATACAATCGTGGATACCATCAAACAAAACAATAGCTACAA
>JAAZOC010000049.1 GCA_012797935.1 Candidatus Microgenomates bacterium
GAGCTTTCATCAAAGTATTGAGAAGTGATCTAACTAGTGCTTCTTATTTATTAATTATTTTTTTAAGGACGTCTTCTTTTTTAACTACAAACTGTTCTGATGTACTCATATTTTTAAGAAGTAGTACATCATTATTTTTCTCTGTTTCTCCTATGATTATAGCCCAAGGAATGGATTTCTTGTCTGCATACTTTAAGAAGTTATTAATCTTTTCAGTAGTTGGGAATATCATTGTATTAACTTTTTCGTTCCTTAGTATTGATGCTGTGTCTATTGCAATATTTAGATACTCTTTATCCATCGCAAGGATTATTACTTCAATATTTGTTTTTGAAAATTCGCCCATTTTTCTATCTTTTATTATCTGTACGAGCCTTTCTAAACCAAATGATGTACCAGTTGCAGGGACTTCTCTATTAACAAATTTGCTAATAGCATTGTCATATCTTCCTCCACCACTTACTGAACCAACTCCACCATCTATAACTTCAAATTCCCAAATAGGACCTGTATATGAAGCTAATCCTCTTGCAAGAGTAATATCAAAACAGTATTTATTATTATCTATATTGCTTGCCTGTAATATCTCCAAAATTTCTTTTACTTCTTCGATACCTTTTTTACCTGTTTCTGTTGTTCCAATTGTGGATTCTAATTCAACAATATCTTTAGTATTTAATATCGAAATAATTTGTTCTATATCTTTAGTACTAAAACCTCTATCTGCAAGTTCTGCCTTAACATTTTCCTCTCCAATCTTTTTTATTTTGTCTACTGTTATGTAGAAATCTGTGAATTTTTCTTTTTCAATTTTTAGGAATTCTAATACCCCTTCCAATATTTTCCTGCTACTAATTCTTGCTTTGTAATTCTTGAAACCTAATTCATTGAGGAACTCGACTCCAATCATCAAAACTTCTGAATCTGTATACATAGAAGAACTACCTATTATATCGATATCCATTTGTGTAAACTCTCTTAATCTTCCCTTTTGTATATTCTCTGCTCTCCATACTGGTTGTACCTGATATCTTTTGTATGGAAATACCAAGCTATTTATATTTTGAGCTACAGCTCTACACATTGAAGTCATCAATTCATATTTAAGCATGACATCTCTTCCACCATTATCTTGGAACCTGTAATACAATTTTTCTGCTTCTAACCCACTCTGCCCAAGAATTAATTCAGTATATTCCAATGCTGGTGTTTCTAATCCTTCAAAACCATATTTCTTAGCAATTGTTTTAAACTTTTCAACAACAAATTCCCGAATTATCATATCTTCGGAAAAATAATCATTGAAACCCTTTAATGTACTTAAATGTATTTTACTCATAGCTGAAATTATATCACAGATACTATTAAAGAGTTCCAATGTTGAATTATATCTATATATCGTATATATTTTAGGATAATATATAACAGAAGTTGTTAATATGAGATATAGTTTTGGAATTTCGAATAAATCCAAGAAAAGTAATGGAATCTCTTCCCGCTCAATCACACATGGCTATACACCTGCTGATTTGTCTAAGTTTAAGAATTTCAAGAAATACAGTGGACATACTGTAAGTTCAAAAAATAATCGAGCTAAGAAAGAATCAAACGGAGAGATGAAGATTGGAAAGTGGAAATTTCAACCAAAGAAAGCTTTGTATATATTCATTGGTATATTGTTTTTCCTAGGATGTGTTGTAATGATAGGTGTTGGTATTTACTTAAAGAGTTTGCAGAATGCTCTCCCATCTCCTGATAAGTTAGTTGAAAGAACTTCTGATCAAAGTACACAAATTCTCGATAGAGATGGTAATATCCTGTACACGATATATAGTGATCAAAACAGAGAATTTGTATCCATAGATAAAATACCTGAGCATACGAAATGGGCAGTTCTTGCTGCAGAAGATATAGAGTTCTACCAGCATAAAGGGCTTGATTACAAAGGTATAGTAGCGGCTTTCTTGAGAAATCTAAAGGCAGGTGGCATTACTGGTGGTGCTAGTACAATTACTCAGCAATTAGTTAGAAATACAATTCTTTTTGATGTTTTGGGAGATGAGGCATACAATCAGAAATATACGAGAAAGATAAAAGAGATTCTTGTTACTATGCAGGTAGAACAGACATTCTCTAAAGATGAAATCCTTCAGATGTATATGAATGAAATTCCATTGGGAGGTGTTAACTACGGTTTCCAAGCTGCTGCTAATTCATATTTTGGGAAAGATGTTAGTGAATTAACATTAGCAGAGAGTGCATTGATAGCAGGTATTATACAGAGTCCAGGTGTTTACTCTCCTTTGTTTGGAACAAATCCTGATTTGGCAAAAGATAGGCAGAATTATGTTTTGGATCAAATGTTAAAGAATTCAAAATATACTGGTGTAACAGAGGAACAAATAGAGGCTGCTAGAAATGAAGAATTAGTTTACAAAACAAAGAAGATAGATATTAAAGCTCCTCATTTTGTTTTCTATGTTAAACAAATGTTGGAAGAAGAATATGGTGTTGATCGTGTTGAAAGAGGAGGTTTGAAGGTTACTACTACACTTGATTCTTCTCTACAACAAATAGCAGAGGAAGAAGTTGCAAAGGGTGTTGATACTGCAAAAGCAAGGTTCAATGTGAACAACAGTGCTATGGTTGTTTTAGATCCTAAAACAGGTGATGTCTTAGCTATGGTTGGTTCTGTTGATTATTGGAATGTTGATGATCCAAGAGTTGATGGAAATGTAAATATTGCTGTAAGTTTAAGGCAAATGGGTTCTGCAGTTAAGCCTTTTGTATATCTAACAGCTATTAATCAAGGTTATGGTCCATGGATCGTAACTCCTGATATCAAAGAAGTTCAGTTTGGTACATACAAACCTACGAACTGGAATAAGGGGTATGAAGGTCTTTTAACAGCTAGAAAAGCTTTAGTGCTTTCTAGAAATGTTCCAGCAGTATATACACTTCAACTTGCAGGCATTGATAATTATTTGCAATTAATGGAGAAATTAGGTGTTACAGATTTAAGTAACAAATCTAGCTATGGATTGAGTTTAGGATTAGGCTCTGGTGAAGTAAAATTACTAGAACATACAGCTGCCTATGCAGTCTTAGCAAATGGAGGCTTAAGAAATGATCCTAGCCCTATTCTTAAAGTAGAAACATCTTCAGGAGAAGTTCTATTTGAAAGAAAGCAACCAGAAGGAAAAAGAGTTGTAGATGAAAAAGAAGCATATTTAGTTAACTGGATGATTTGTGATTTGAATGGATTTAATGATCGACTTGGTAATGCATACTACTATATTGGCAATAAAAAA
>JAAZOC010000050.1 GCA_012797935.1 Candidatus Microgenomates bacterium
ATCAAAATTAAAAGTAGAACAAAAGCTATTTGCTAAATATGATAACTGATTAAAACCTCTTTCTCTTAACCTCTTCCCTGAAATAGGTACTGTTGTTATTAAACTATCTTTAAGAAAATCTAAATATTCACTATTTCTTATCTCTTCAATAAAAAAAGAAGAAAGTGTCTCTGATATATCTTTAACATACGAATATTTATACCTTTTTAAAATCTTTGAACTTAAAGAATTGTATTCCCAGCATACAAAAATAGAATCTAATGAAGAAGTATCTTTACATTTTTTGTGGGTTACAAAATTCTTTGAAATTCTTCTGCATTTATAGCATTCGGGTAAATTTCGTTTAAAAAGTTTTTTACATCTTGAACAAAGATATGTTCCTTCTTTACTGCATATGTGACATGATTTTGGGAATAATATATCCAAGACTCTGTTCATAATGATATTATTTAATATGGAAATTAAATTACGATTAATTGATAAAAAAGCTACTTTAAATTATGATATTATTCGCTAAGTTATTCCCTTAATATGTTGAAGATTCTAGAAAAGAAAAATAGTGTGTTCTTTGTAATGGTCCTCTTGCTTGTGACAAAGGTTCTAGGTTTCTTAAAACTTAGAATAATTGCACAGTTATTCGGTGTCTCTCATGAATTAGATATCTTTTGGGCTGCATTTACAATCCCAGATATGCTATTTATGGTTGTAGTTGCAGGCTCTATTAATGCCGCAATCATACCAATATTCTCAGATATTCTTTACAAAAAAGGAGAAGATACCCTCAACAAATTCTTTAACCAGTTAACATATCTAATAATTGCACTATGCACATTTATTGCAATTATTCTTTTTATTTTCACACCACAGATAACAACATTCTTAATACATTCAGAATTACTTCAGAATATATTAAGTTTCTCAAATAGAATAAACCAAGAAGATTATGAACAATTTGTGTATTTAACAAGAGTTATGATGATCTCTCCAATACTTTTGGGTATTAGCACATTAGTTACAGGGTATCTACAAGTTAGAAAACAATTTTTCATAACTTCTCTTGCTCCGTTGATTTACAATATCGCAATGGTCTTTGGTCCTATTTTCTTTGTAACTTTTTTAAAGATGGGTGTTGAAGGAATTGCTTTCTCAGCAGTATTAGGATCTTTGCTTCATTTTGTGATACAAATTCCAACATTCTACAAATACTACAAAACATCTTTCTCTTTAAGTATTGGAACATTTATAGAGTCTGCAAAAAACAAATATGTTTGGAAAGCATTTAAACTTGCAATCCCTAGAATGATTGCAATATTTGGTGAACAAGTTAATGTTGTAGTAAATACTTTAATTAGTTTCTCACTCGCAGCTGGTGCATTAAGTGCATACAAATTCGCATTAAGCCTTCATATTTTTCCTGTAAATATAATTGGAAGTGCAGTAGCTCAAGTTGCATTACCAAATATGGCACAACATAGCGAGGATAGAGGGAAATTTCAAAAAGTTCTAAATAATTCAATTCAATTAGCTCTCTATCTTGTTCTTCCAATCATTGCGATATTAATAATACTTAGATTACCAATAATTAGATTGGCATACGGTACTGGAGCCTTCGACTGGAGAGGTACAGTTCTTACTGCTTGGTGTCTTGCTCTGCTAGCTCTTTCTGTTCTTGGTCAGACACTTGCACAAATCCTTTTAAGAGCATTCTATGCATTGAAAGATACATGGCTTCCACTCATTGCAATCTCCGTAGGAATAATTCTTAATATTGTATTTGCTTTCCTCCTAACAAACTTTTTTAGTCACTACTATGATTGGAGACCAATTCTTGAACAAATGGTTTCTCAGGTCTCTACAGCTGATGGCGGTGGTTTCCTTCAAGTCCTAGGATCGTTTGTTACTGATGTGGCAAGATGGTCTACAACAAGAGGAGATTCAGATATGGGAGTTGGAGGTCTTTCTTTAAGTTTAAGTATTGCATACTTTGTACAAGCAATTTTCTTAGGAATTCTTTTGAACAAAAAATGGAAAGTTCTCTCTTGGAAAGATACAGTTTTACCAGCTTTAATAAAAGTTTTGAACTCTGTATTGATGTGTATAGGAATGTATTTTGTATTCAAGCTATTTGATTTCCAGTTAGATACAACAAGAACAATTTATGTAATTATACTTACAATTGTAACTTCGATTTATGGTGTAATTTCCTACTGGGTTGGTTCTAAAGTCTTTAATATCAAAGAATTAGAAGTATTTGAGAAAAAATTAATTGATTTAAAAGAAAGCATATTCCCAAAGAAATGAAAAAAGTCTTAAGAAACATATTAATTGGTATTTTTGTAATATTGCTTTTTGCAGTTATAGCGATTTTGTATTCCTACTTTTTCTGGAGAAAAAATTTCTATGCAAATGAATCAGTTCTTTGCACTCAAGACATCGCAAAACAAGAGTTTTTCATTGATGACAAAATAAAACAATTTGTTCTCTCAAACGAAAAAACAACATCAGTAGAATTGACTGATAAAGAAGTTCTGTATCTTTTGAACCAAAATATCCAAACAGCAGGTGGGTTACAAGTCCAAAATATTTGTATCAATACAGATAAATCATTGTGGAAAATATATTTTAATACTAGATTAGATATATTAAACATTCCTTGGATTCGTCTTGATGTTGTAAAGGAAAATAGAGAAACATCTGAACTCTATGTGTCTAATGTATATGTTGGAGATTTCTTAATCCCAAGCAATCTTGTAAAAAATATAATTACACAAATTAACAAAGGGATAAGTGATGCAATTATACTTGCAAATGAAAATTCTTTCTTAGGTAGAACTATTAAAAACATTGAACTTCTTCAGGGTCGTGCTGTCATAAAAGGTGATATATAGCGATCTTGCGAATCATTATTCCTTGTGATACAATTCTCTAGCAATCATTAAATTAATCTGCTAAACAGTATGTCGAAAGAAATAAAAATTCAGCCCCTAGGAAAAAGAATTCTTGTTAAACCAGATGTTGTAGAAACAAAAACAGCTGGTGGTTTAGTTCTTCCTCCAAATGCAAATGAAGACAAAAAACCAGAGACAGGTACAGTTGTTAAGTTAGGAAAAGGAAATGTAAAAGGCAAAGAAATATCTTTTGATGTATCTGTAGGAGACAGAATATATTTTAAGAAATATGCTCCTGAAGAAATAGAAATCGATAATGAAAAATATCTTCTTCTTGATGTTGAAGATATCTTCGCAATAATAAAGTAAATTAAATTTAACTACTTACTAACATGGCAAAATCAATCATATACAATGAAGAAGCAAGAAAAGCACTAAAAGCAGGAGTTGATACAATTGCAAATGCAGTTAAGGTTACATTAGGACCAAAAGGTAGGAATATTGCTATTGCAAAAAGTTTTGGATCACAAGTTGTTACAAAGGATGGTGTTACTGTAGCAAAAGAAATTGCAGACAAAGATCCCTTCAAGAATGTTGGAGTTGAAATGATCAAAGAAGCTTCAAACAAAGTTAACGATATCGCTGGTGATGGTACTACTACTGTTACTGTTTTGGCACAAGCAATTGCATCTGCAGGATTTAAGAATGTAGCAGCTGGTTCTAACCCAATTTCTCTAAAGAGAGGGTTAGATAAAGGTACAGAATTAGTTGTAAATGAATTAGAAAGAACTGCAAAAAAGATCTCAAGTAAAGAAGAAATATGTCAGGTTTCAACAATATCTGCAAACAATGATAAAGAACTTGGAGATATGATAGGTGGAGTCTTTGATAAAGTTGGAAAAGATGGAGTTATAACTGTAGAAGAAGCAAAAGGTTTACATGATGAAGTTGAATATACAGAGGGTATGGAATTTGATAGCGGTTATGTAAGTGCATATTTTGTTAACTCTGCTGAAACACAAGAGACAGTTATGGATAATCCATATATATTCATAACAGATAAAAAACTTTCTAACTTACAAGATATTCAAGCAATTGCAGAGAAGGTTCTAGGTGCAGCGGATAGACCTCTTGTAATAATTGCTGATGATATTGAGAATCAAGCTCTAGCAACACTTGTAGTAAACAAGTTAAGAGGAACTCTTGATGTTGTTGCTGTAAAAGCTCCAGGTTTTGGTGATAGAAAAAAAGAAATATTAAAAGACCTTTCTGTTTTGACTGGTGCAGAATATATCTCAGAGGAAGTTGGTAAGACATTAGATGCAGTTGAGCTTACAGATTTAGGATCTGCTAAAAAAGTTATTGTAAACAAAGAAAAGACAGTTATTGTTGAAGGAAAAGGAGATAAAAAGTCTGTTGGAGAAAGAGTAAAAGAAATAAAAGCTCAAATTGAAAATACAACCTCTGATTATGATAGAGAAAAAC
>JAAZOC010000051.1 GCA_012797935.1 Candidatus Microgenomates bacterium
ATATGGAATACTACAGGCCGTGAACCCCTCCTCCCCCTACCCGTATGAAACAATGCAAATATTTATGAAAAAATATTTACCAACAAACTAACTATCGAGATCAAGAAAATTAATATTCCAAAAAAATATGCCGTACCTTTTTTCTCACTTGCAATCTTCTCTTTTGAAACAACCCCTACTGCAAGATAATATCCAGCAACAGGAACAAGAGAAATAAGTTCATGCAAATCACCACTTAAGAAAACTCCTAAGAACAAGGTAACACATAAGAATAATGTTAGAAGAAATTTTCTCCAAATCTCCCCCTCCTCCATTCCAATATTTAAATAGTGAATATATATGATGATTCCATAAATAATAATTATTAATGGAATAAGAATATATATTTGAAAACCAGTAACCAAAATACTGAATGTAAAGAAGTACATCATAAACAAAGACACAAGATAGGAAGATGTACGACCAACATGCACAAGAGGTATCTTCTTAAACAAATCCACATTCAATACATTTGCCATTAAGAATGATATGTAATTACCTACGAATACTAAAAGCATCAATATCAAAAGAATAAAGAATTCGTATATACGATTGAATTTTTGGAAAAAGAATAACTCAACAAATATAGATTCAGAAAAAATGAATAAAGATGATTGAAGAAGAAAGAGTAAAGATTTCTTCTTTATTTGGAAATTAAAAGCCCAAAGCAAACCAACAAAAGCAATTAGGAAATATATACCTGCATTTAGATATACTCTCCATAGCAAGACTTGAGTTTGAGACTGAAAAATCTTGTTTACAAATATTACCAAAGCTATGAAAGCTGCTAACAAGACTAATTTAACTCTTTTTTCTTTATCTGTATTTGTTTCAGCCTTATTCATCTAGTGATTCTAAATATTTTAATCCTTTCTGTGTTAATACTCTACCCCTAGATGTTCTCTTAATAAAGCCACATTTCATAAGATAAGGTTCATGGACATCAGTAACTGTTACTTCATCCTCTGATATTGAAGCTGCAAGTGTAGAGAGACCAATTGGCCCTCCAGAAAAATTGTTTAACATTGTTCTTAGTATTGTTCTATCTATATCTTCTAAGCCTTCTATATCAACACCTAGTAATTTTATTGTTTTTAATACAACATCATTATCAATTCCTTTATTTTTATTCTGTGCATAATCTCGACATCTTCTTAACAATCTTAAACTTATTCTTGCAGTTCCTCTAGAACAACCAGCCAGAAGTTTAAGAGCAGAGTCCTCTACTTTGATATCCCAAAGAGTTGAGGCTCTTTTCAGTATTTCAACAATATCTTCTTCGGAAAAGAAATCTAGTCTTTGTATTAGACCAAACCTCTCTCTCATTGGTGCACTTATTTTCCCTATTTGTGTTGTTGCCCCTACTAATGTAAATGGTTCTAGGCTCAAACGAATAGTTTTTGCAGACGGACCTTTTCCCATAATGATATCCAATACTCGATCTTCCATAGCTGGGTAAAGAATTTCCTAAACCACTTTAGATAATCTATGTATTTCATCAATGAAAAGGACATCATTTGCTTTCAGGCCTGTTAATATAGCTGCGAGATCACCCTGTCTTTCTATAGCAGGCCCTGATGTGATCTTAATGGAAGAGCCCATTTCGTTAGCAATAGCCATAGCAAATGTAGTCTTACCTAAACCTGGAGGACCGTAGAAAAGTATGTGATCAACTACTTCTTTTCTTCTTTTCGCAGAATCTATCATCATCTTAAGAGTCTGCTTTTCTAAACTCCTACCAACTATTTCATCCAATTTGCTTGGCCTTATCTTTTGCTCATACTTAGTACTTTCCTCTTGAGAAGATTCTAATGCAATTTCTTTTTCTTGTTTCTTTTCTTTTTTGTATTTACTCGACTCTATCATTATCTACTTAATACATTTTTAATTAGTTCTTCTATTTCCAAATCTTTATCCTCGTCTAGCATCTTTTGTCCAAGTTCAACTTTTTCTTTTAGAATGTCACCAGAAAAGCCAAGTGATTTAAGAGCTTCTTTCAAATCTTTTACAGTGCTATCTTCTTTGCTATCTTTAATATTTAAATCTATCTTTCCTCTTAATTCTAGGATTATTTTCTGAGCACCTTTTAAACCAAGTCCTGAAACCCTACTTAGTCCTCTTGCATCACCTTCATTGATTACAGTTTCAAGATCAGGCTTTGAAAATGTTGAGAGTATTGCAAGTGCTATCTTTGGACCTATACCTGAGACTGTAATTAATAGCTCAAAGAGATCTCTTTCTTCTTCTTTTTCGAAACCATAGAGGGTTTGAGCATCTTCTCTAACATGAAAATGTGTGTAAAGGGAATACTTATCACCCTTTGGAGGACAGAGGTACGAGTTAGGAATACTAATACGGTATGCTATACCTGATTGTGTAAGAATATCAACATATGAATCTTTAGCAAGATTTGTTTTTTGGATAATTCCAGTAATGAAAGATATCATAGTCTATTATACAGGATATTTAAGAATATGATGCAATCGCTATTGCTATTGCATCTGCTGCATCATCAGGTTTAGGTATTTCTTTTAAATTACATAATACTCGGACATTTTCCTGTACCTGTTTTTTGTCTGCTTTGCCATATCCTGTTACAGCATTCTTTACTTGAAGAGGAGTGAATTCCTTAATTGGAATATTATGCTGTTCCAAGACCAGAAGAACTATTCCCCTAGCCTCTCCTACTGCAATTGCTGTTTTTGCATTGTTACAGAATATTAAAGTCTCAATACCCGCTAGTTCTGGCTTATATGTTTTGATGAGCTCATGGATATCAGAGTATATTTCATTTAATCTTTGGGATACTGTAAGACCCTTCTTTGTAGAAACAGCACCATAGTCAACTGGAGTAGGATTTCCCCTTGTATCAAAATCAACAACTGCCCAACCGGTTGTAGCCAATCCTGGATCTATACCTAATATTCTCATAATTCAATATCACTCCAAACATTTTGTACATCATCATTATCTTCTATAGTTTCAATAGCTTCCTGTGCTTTTTCTAACTGCTCTTGTGAAAGCTCTTTATACATCTTTGGCTCTTTTATTAATTCTGCTTCTTTCACTACATATCCTTGAGTATTCAAAGAATCTCTTACACTCCCAAGCTTATTGTACTCAGTATATATTTCTAATTTCTTTTGTCCTTCATCATCTATCTCTTGGATATCTAATACACCATCAAGTTCCATAATGTTTAGGGTAACATCTTCAATGTTTTCTTCTACATATTTGTCCTCTTCACCATATTTCTCTGATTTTTCCATATGACCAGGGAGAACAACTAAGAAACCTTTTGTCTCAAAGTTCCATGATACAGATCCAGCATCTCCCATATTTCCACCAATATCTTCAAAGATTTTTCTCAAATCAGAAACAGTTCTGTTTTTGTTATCCGTTAAGGTATCAACAACCAATTGAATACCAAAAGGACCAAAACCTTCATATGTTATTTCCTCAAAAATAATACCCTCACTACCCTCTCCAGTTCCTTTCTGTATTGCCTTTTCAATCTTGTCTAGTGGGAATCCAGCTTCTTTTGCTTTATCTATATACATTCTAAGATTAGGATTCATATCTGGATCTTCACCTCCTTGTCTAGCAGCATGTGTTAACTGCACAGATACTTTTGAGAAGGCTTTTCCTTTCTTAGCATCATTCAATGCTTTCTTGTGTTTAATTGTAGACCATTTTGAATGTCCGGACATATGTAATTAATTTATCAAAAATTATTGCTCTTTCGGTTCTACTGGCAGTTCTTCTTTTGTTTCTTTTATTGCTACAGATCTATTCCCTTTTTCACTGTAAGTCTGGTTACTCCATTTGAGAATCTTTTCTTCAATTTCTGTTTTCGAAGTTCCATATTTCTCTCTAGACCTTCTAACTATTTCGTCTCTTAGACCAAACTTCTCATATCTTACTGGTAATGACTTTGCACTAAATGGTATAGATGTCATTCCGTCTATACATAGTTTGATGTACAAAGAATACGCATCTAAAGAAACCAGATCATCACTAGTAACAACAGGAGCTAATTCTTTTTCAAGAATACTAGCATCTGCCTGACTTACTACAAATGATCCAAGAGTTCCAACATTACCAAAGATAGCTTGTCTCACCGTTAAAGGAAGCTGATCAATATACTGGTTAGTCATTGTTAGA
>JAAZOC010000052.1 GCA_012797935.1 Candidatus Microgenomates bacterium
CAGTTCTATGTAAGAACTGCAGATGTTACAGGAGAAGTTGTATTACCAGAGGGTGTTGAAATGATTGCACCAGGGGACAATACTGAGTTTACAGTAAAGTTGGTATCACCAGTAGCTATTGAGAAAGGTGTATCTTTCGCAATTAGAGAAGGTGGTCAGACTGTTGGACAGGGTGTTGTAACAGAAGTTATTAAGTAAGATGATGATGCTCGAGGGTAGCATAGCTACCCTCGAGATATATAATTTAATTTAGCTCTTTTAAGTAAATGGCAAATCAAACAGCGAAAATTCGAGTGAAGTTGAAAGGTTATGATTCTGTTGTTGTTGATAATTCTGCTAAAAGCATAATTGAGACTGCTATCAGTACTGGAGCCAAGGTTGCTGGCCCAATACCTTTGCCAACTAAGAGAAGACAAGTTGCTGTTAACAGGTCTCCGTTTATTTACAAGAGCTCAGTTGAACATTTTGAGATAAACACTCATAAAAGGATAATAGATATAATAGATCCTACTCCTAAGACAATAGATGCTTTACAGCATTTACAAATGCCTGCAGGTGTAGATATCGGAATACAATAATAGAAATATATAAATATGAAAGCAGTAATAGGAATAAAAAAAGGAATGACAAGAGTTTTTAAGGGAGACAAAGTCTTACCAGTATCAGTTATTGATATAACTGGTT
The DNA here is from genome assembly GCA_012797935.1 of Candidatus Microgenomates bacterium. GTDB lineage: Bacteria > Patescibacteriota > Dojkabacteria > SC72 > SC72 > UBA5232. The sequence goes on from JAAZOC010000052.1 coordinate 685, forward strand.
GTACTCTTTCTTATTTAGAAAAAGACGGTTTTGAACTAGGTCTTGGAGAGTCCAAGAAAGCTAATAAAGCTTTAACAGGTAAATACAAAGCTTTGAAAGCTGTTCCTGGAAAAAGAGAGTATTTTAAAGGATCTTTAGATGAAAAGAATATTGGTGATGCTGTAGAAGCTGAGATCTTTAATGTTGGAGATAAGGTAAATGTATCAGGTGTTTCTAAAGGTAAGGGATTCGCAGGTGTTGTTAAGAGATGGGGTTTCCATGGAGGTCCAAAAACTCACGGTCAATCAGATAGATTGAGAGCTCCAGGTTCTATTGGTGCAGGTACTGATCCTGGTAGAGTTTTGAAAGGTACAAGAATGGGTGGAAGAAAAGGCCAAGATGTTATTACTCTTAAAGATAGAGAAATTGTTGATATTAAAGATAATCATTTGTTAATACTTGGACCAGTTCCTGGTTCGAAGGGTGACTTAATTAGAATATATGAATAATAAGATGGAAAAAGTATCTAAAAAGAAAACAGAAAAAGTTGTAGAAAAGAAAATCTCTTTGGATTTAAATCCATCAGTATGGGAAGTTCCTTACAATGAAGATTTGATTGCTCAAGTTTTGTATATCTACAATAGTAATGAAAGAAAAGGTTCTGCAAATGTAAAATCAAGAGGAGATGTTTCTGGTGGTGGTAAAAAACCATGGAAGCAGAAAGGTACTGGAAGAGCAAGACAAGGTTCTACAAGATCTCCAATCTGGGTTGGTGGTGGTGTTACTTTCGCATCAAATGATAAAAACTATACTAAGAGATTGAATAAAAAAGTTGCAAAGAAAGCTGTTTGTATGATGCTTTCTCTAAGATTGCAGAATAAAGAATTAGAATTCTCAACTCTTTCATCTATGGATTTGAAGAAATTTAGAGATGAGATAGCTAAAAACTCTAAGAAGAAAGTTCTTTTAGTTTCTGATAATAAAGAAGTTGACAAATATTTAAGAAATGTTGAAAAAGTTTATATTGTAGATCCTTCAAAATTAAATGCAAAGCATTTAGTTGCTCATAGAAACATATTTGTGGATCAAGATAATGTTAAAGTTATTGAGGAAAGGTTAACAAATGGAAAATAAAGTAATGAAAATAAAACCAGTAATATCTGAAAAAACATATGCAGCTGCTAATGCTTTGAATAAATATACATTCTTAGTAACCAGAGGTTTTAATAAAATAGAAGTAGGGAAAGCAATAGAAGCTAAATATAAAGTAAATATAGTAAGTAGCAATTCAACAGTTAGACCTGGTAAAGAGAAAAGAGATTGGAAAACATACAGAACAAAAAGAAAACCAGATATGGTAAAAATGACATTTACTCTTAAAAAGGGTGATAAAATTGATGAATTTTTAAAGAACTAATATGGCAATAAGGAAATTTAAACCTACAACTTCTAGTAGAAGAAAAACAAGACTTGAAGATAGATCATCTCTAAGTAAGGAGAAAGGTCCAAAGAGTTTAACAATAAATAAAAAGAAAGTTTCAGGAAGAAACAATCAAGGTAAAATTACTGTTAGACATAGAGGTGGTGGTTTTAAGAGAAGAATTAGAATTGTTGACTTTAAGAGAGAAAAATTTGGAATTCCAGCTAAAGTTGTTGGTTTCTTCTTTGATCCAAATAGAAGTGCATATCTTGCACTCTTGCAATATGCAGATGGAGAAAAGAGATATATAATTGCACCTAGAGATTTGAAAGTTGGAAGTGAAATTGTTTCCGGAGAAAAAGTAGATGTACTAGTAGGAAATGCAATGAAGATAAAGAATATACCTTCTGGAACTGTTGTACACTGTGTAGAAAATGATCCTGGAAAAGGAGCAAAATATGCAAGATCAGCAGGTCAAGGAATAGTTGTTCAAGGTGTAGATCCAACTGGAAAATATATACAGTTGAAAATGTCATCTGGAGAAACAAGATTGGTATTTGGAGATAGCTTGGCTACGGTTGGACAGGTTGGAAATGAGGATAGATTGAATGTAAAACTTGGAAAAGCAGGAAGAAAGAGGAACTTAGGTTGGAGACCAGAAGTAAGAGGTATGGCAATGCATGCTGTTGAACATCCACATGGTGGTGGAGAAGGTAAGGGCTCTATCGGTGGACCAGCTAAGGATATATGGGGTAATAGAATTGGTGTAAGAACAAGAAAGAATAGAAGAACTGAACCAATGATTATTAGAAGGAGAAGAACTAAAAATAGGCAATTTGCTAAAAAATAAATTATTGATTAATTAGTATGTCGAGATCACTAAAAAAAGGACCATATACAGACGAAAGATTGATGGAAAAAATAGCTAAGGCTAAAGCAGAGGGAAAAATGTCCCCTATTAAAACATGGGCAAGATCCTCTACTATTACACCTGAAATGGTTGGAATGAAATTTTTGGTTCACAATGGTAAAAAGCATGAAGAAGTATTAGTAATAGAATCAATGATTGGACATAGATTGGGAGAATTTGCACCTACTAGAAAGTTTAAAGGACATGCAAAGAAAGGTAAGCTCTCTAAGGTATACGGTAGTAGCGGTAGATTTGAAGAATAATAATTAATTAAAAAAGAAATGGAAGAAAAAATAGTAAAAGTAAAAGTAAATAATATCGCAGAATCACCTCTCAAATTGAGACTTGTAGCTGATGTTGTTAGAGGAAAAAGAGCAGATGAAGCATTGAACCTTGTTGAATTAGTTAACAAAAAAGGCTCATTATTTGTAAAGAAAGCTTTGCTATCCGGAATTGCTAATGCTAGAGATTTGTTTAGTGTTGATAAAGAAGATCTAATTGTTAAATCAATATTTGTAGATGGAGCTTCTACTCTTAAAAGAACAAAGTTCAATTCAAGAGGAAGAGTTTCAAGAATAGATAAAAGAAGATCAAATCTTAATTTAGAATTAAAAGTTAAGTAATTATGGGAAGAAAAGTAAATCCAATAGCAATAAGAATGGGTATAAACAAAACTTGGGGATCAGTTTGGTATGCAGATAAGAAATCATTCCCAAAGATGCTTGCTCAAGATCTTTTGATTGAAAAGAAGGTTAGAGACACAATGAAAGATGCTGGTATTGATAGCATTAATATAAATAGAACTGTTAACAAAGTAGAAATCTTAGTATATGTAGCAAGACCAGGTGTTGCAATTGGAAGAGGTGGAGAAGGAATTGATCTATTACAGAAAGAATTAAAGAAATTATTGAAACAAGATGCAGAATTAAAAGTTAGAGAAGTAAAGAAAGCTGACCTATCAGCAAGGATTGTTGCTAGATCTATAGCAGATGGTATCGAAAGAAGACAACCATCAAAATTACTTGTTGAAAGTGCAAAAGAAAAAATAATGATGTCAGGAGCAAAAGGATTGAGAATATGGGTATCTGGAAGAATAAATAATGCAAGTCAAGCAAGAACAGTAAAAGCAACAGCAGGATCTGTTCCAGCACAGACATTAAGAGCAGATGTAGACTATGCACATGAGACAGCTAAGACAATGGACGCAGGTTTGATGGGTATAAAGGTTTGGATATACAAAGGTGAAAAAAATGATATAGATAGAGAAGAATAATATATATTAGTAAAGAAAAGATATGTTACAGCCTAAGAAAAGAAAATACCAAAAAGAATTCAGAGGAAAAATGGGAGGAGTTGCTTCTTCTAATAACAAGATAACCTTTGGTGAATATGGTTTGAAATCAATGGAAAATGGTTGGGTAAATGCTAGAGAAATAGAAGCTGCAAGAAGAGCAATGACTGGTTACACAAAGAGAAAAGGAAGAGTTTGGTTAAAGATCTTCCCTCATAAGCCATATACTCAGAAATCAACAAACAGTAAAATGCTTGGAGGAAAAGGTGCAGTTGAAGGTTATGTAGCAGTAGTTATTCCTGGAACAATATTAGTAGAAATAGGTGGTGTTGATGAGAGAACAGCAAAAGAAGCTTTGAGATTAGCAGCTCACAAATTCTCTCTAAAAACTAAATTTACAACAAGAAAAGAAATATAGCTTGAGTAAAGCTTTAATAATTGGTAGAATACAAGCCGTTATTTAATTAGACACATTATGGAAAAAGAAACAGTAAAAACAAGTAAAAGAAGAGAAGTCACAGGAATTGTTACAAGTAACAAGATGGATAAAGCTGTTAAAGTTGAGGTAGCATCTTCAGAAAGACACCCTCAATATTCAAAGATTGTAAAAAGAAAGAAAGTGTTTTTTGCACATACAAATGAAGAATTACAAATTGGTGACAAAGTAACTATAAGAGAATCAAGACCAATATCTAAAAAAATAAAATGGACCGTAATTAATAAGAAATAAATATTATGATACAGATAGGATCTAACTTAACAGTAGCAGATAATAGTGGAGCAAAGATAGTAAAGCTTGTTGGTATGCCTGGCTACTCAAGAAGAAGATATTCATTAGTAGGAGATATTGTAACAGTAGCTGTTCAAAAATCTCTCCCTAATGCAGCTGTAAAAAGACATGAAGTTATGAAAGCAGTTGTCGTAAGAACAACAAAGGAATATAAGAGAAAAGATGGGACTTACATTAGATTTGATGATAATGCTGCTGTTATAGTTGAACCAAAGAACAAAGCTCCAAAAGGAACAAGAATATTTGGTCCTGTAGCAAGAGAGTTAAAAGAAAAGGGTTTTGATAAAATATTATCTTTAGCACCAGAAGTACTTTAGTAATAAAACTATGAAGATTAAAAAAGGAGATACAGTAAAAATATTATACGGTAAGGACTCAGGAAAAAGAGGAGTTGTTGTTGCTGTTGATTTGAAGTCAGATAGACTTTTAGTAGAAGGTTTGAATCTTTACAAAAGACACTTAAAAGGTGATGGTAAAACAAGAACATCTGAAATAGTTATTGTAGAGAAACCATACCCTGTATCAAAAGTAATGTTGATCTGTCCTTCATGTGATAAAAGTACAAGAATTGGAATAAAGAAAGAAGGAGACAAAATATTAAGAGTATGTAAAAAATGTGGAAAAACAGTTGAGCCAATTGTAAAAGAAGAAGTAAAAAAAGAAACAAAAAAGAAAACTAAATCAGTAAAGAAAGAAAACAATGAATAGACTATTAGAAGAATATAACAACAGAATAAAGAAAGAAATGATGGATGAGATGGGATATAAGAATCCTATGGAAATTCCTACATTGAAAAAGATCGTTATAAACGTTGGTGCTGGAGAAGCTGTAGCAAATGGCTCCGCAATTGAAGAAATAGTACAAATGCTTACATTAATTTCAGGACAAAAGCCAGTTGTAAACAGAGCAAGAAAAGCAATCTCTTCTTTCAAAATTAGAAAAGATTTAGAAATAGGAGTTTCAGTTACTTTGAGAGGTGAAAGGATGTGGCATTTCTTTGATAAATTAGTGAATGTTGTCTTACCAAGAACAAAAGATTTCAGAGGAGTAAGTCCAAAGTCTTTTGATGGTGCAGGCAATTATTCTTTAGGAATAGATGATCATACAGTGTTTGTTGAAATTGATTCTACAAATGTTACAAAGATAAGAGGTTTGGAAATAACAATTGTTACAAGCGCAAAAAATGATAAAGAAGGTAAGTTACTTTTAGATAAATTTGGATTCCCATTTAAGAAAGATGTCAACAAGAGCTAAAGAGTACAAAGCAAAAGAATTGAAAAAGAACTCTAAATTCTCATCTAGAGTGTATAACAGATGTGAGATATGTGGTAGAGCAAGAGGATATATGAGACATTATGGAGTTTGTAGAATTTGTTTTAGAAAACTAGCTAGCGATGGTAAAATTGCTGGAGTAAAAAAATCAATTTGGTAATTTAATAAAAAAGAAAAATGAACGATTTAATAGCAGATATGCTTACAAGAATACAAAATGCAATAATGAGAAAAAAGGAAACTGTTGATGTTTTGAATACAAAAATTAACAATGAAATCCTTAAAGTCTTGAAAAATGAAAAAATGATTGAAGATTACTCTGAAAACGGAAGATATATTGAAGTAAAACCTTTGTATGATAATAACGAACCAGTAATTACTCATTTGGAAAGAGTAAGTAAACCAGGACAGAGAATATATGTTTCTAAAAAAGAAATAAAGCCAATAATGAACGGTAGAGGTATTTCTATAATAAGCACATCAAATGGTTTGTTCTCTGGAGCTATGGCAAAGAGTAAAGATCTAGGTGGTGAATTAATATGTAAAGTTTGGTAATAAAATGTCTAGAATAGGAAAAGAACCAGTAAAAATAGAAGAAGGAGTAGAAGTTACAATTACAGAAAAAGAAATCCTTGTTAAAGGTTCTTTGGGAGAAATAGCTTTTACATTACCAGAAGATATAGATGCAACAATTGAAGAAGGTCATGTCTTGGTAACAAGAAGAAATGATCTTAAACAATCTAAATCATTACATGGTACATTTGCAAGACTTATTGCAAATGCTATTAATGGTGTAAAGAATGGTTTTAGCAAAACATTAGAATTGGTAGGTGTTGGATACAGAGCTAGGATGGATGGAGATAAATTAGTAATGAGCCTAGGTTGGAATCACCCTGTAATCATACAACCAGAAGAGGGAATCAAAATTGAAGTACCAGAAGAGACAAAAGTTGTTATAAAAGGATTTGATAAACAGAAAGTTGGTTTGTTTGCAGCAAAGATAAGAGAAATTAGAAAACCTGAACCTTACAAAGGAAAGGGAATTAGATACGAAGGTGAGTATATTAAGAGAAAAAGCTCTAAATCCAGTGTAGGATAAATATAAGATATAAAATAAGACCTATGGTTAAGAAAGACAGAAAACAAAGAAGAATAAGAAGAAAATTACACATTAGAAAGAATGTTAGTGGAACTAGTACAAAACCAAGAATATTTGTTTTTAAAAGTAATAGGTTCTTCTATGCAGGTATTGCAGATGATGAGTCTAACAAAGTTGTTAAATCATTAATGGCAAAAAAGAACAGTAATGATATAATCACTATGGCAGCAGACTTTGCAAAAGAAGCTTCTAAATTCGAATCATTGGTCTTTGATAGAAGTGGATACAGATACCATGGATTGATTAAAATATTTGCTGACGAATTAAGAAATAAAGGAGTTAAAATTTAGAAAAATAATATGGAAGATAGATCAAACAAAAACAGAATAGACGGAAAATCTTTTGATAAGAGAACTCTTCCAATAAGAAGAGTTGCAAAAGTTACAAAAGGTGGAAAGAGATTGAGATTCAGTACAATTGTTATCGTTGGTGATAGAGCTGGAAGTGTTGGTGTAGCATTAGGTAGAGGTGCAGATGTCAAAAGTGCAGTTGAACAAGGAGAAAGACTTGCTATTAAATCGATGAAAAAGATTGAATTAATAGGAGATACTATTCCTCACGAAATAACTCTTAAATATGGTGCTTCAAGAGTACTTTTGAGACCAGCAAGACCTGGTACAGGTGTTATTGCAGGTTCTTCTGTTAGATTAGTATTAGAAATGGCAGGTGTTGATAATGTATATGGTAAAATATTAGGAAGCCCTGAATCAAATGGTAATGCATATTGTACATTTAGAGCATTAAAAGCATTGAGAAGTGGAAGAGTGTTGGAAAGAATGACAAAAATGAGAGAAAGAATTCAATTGAAAGAAGAATCAGATAAAGAAAAGAAGATAAAAGAAGAGAAGAGAAGAAAAGACAATAAGAAGAAAGGAAATGATTCTAGACAAAATAAGTTCCAGAAAAAAGATAGAAAACAAAATAATAAAGTTATAGATAAAAAATAATGTATTTAGAAAATATTCCACAAAGAAAAAATAGAATAATGAAGGGTAAGAGAATCGGAAGAGGTTATGGATCTGGAGTTGGAGGTCATACAGTAGGTAGAGGTGCAAAAGGACAGAAATCAAGATCAGGTCATAAATCATTGGAAAGCTTCGAAGGTGGAAATGTACCATTCTTTAGAAGAATGCCTAAGTACAAGGGTTTTAATAACAAATTCAAAGTTGAAACTCAGGTTGTTAATACAGAAGTTTTAGCAAAGAATTTTGATAATGGAGAAACTGTTACAATTGATATCTTAAAAGAAAAAGGAATTATAAAAAAGAATGCTCAGAATGTTAAGATTCTAGCAAAAGGTGAAATTGAAAAGAAACTCAAAATAGAAGGAATTAACATGTCCCCTTCTGCTAGAGCAAAAATTGAAAAAGCAGGTGGGACTATAATATAGTCTCTTGTCCAATGACAAAAATAGTCGAAAAAATTAAATCCATATTCAGAACAAAAGAGATAAGGAAGAAAGTCCTTTTCTCCTTCTTAATCCTTGTTGTATACAGAATCTTGTCAGCAATTCCTGTTGCTGGAATCCCTGCAGAAGCTATTGTTAAACTATTTGAAGGAACTGGACTTGGAGAAGTACTATCTACTGTCTCTGGTGGAGTTCTTGAAACAGCATCTATTGTTGCTATTGGTTTAACTCCATATATTAATTCTTCGATTATTTTCCAACTACTTGGTACTGTAATTCCAAAATTGGAAGAGCTCAGAAAAGAAGGTCCGGAAGGAAGAAGAAAAATTTCAATGTATACAAGAATAGCTACTGTTCCTTTGGCAATATTGCAATCATTCGTAATATACTCGACACTTCTAGGTTTCGGCTTGATACCACAATTAGATCCTCTAGAATTAGTTGCAATGTCTGCAACTTTGACAGGTGGTGCAATAGTTATGATGTGGTTTGGCGAACTTATATCAGAAGATGGTCTTGGAGGCGGAACTTCGTATTTGATTATGTTGGGAATACTTTCAGGAATACCTGGAACAATAAGGACAAACTTTGTTACTATGGATGAATTCCAGAAAATTGTATTTATTGTCCTATCACTGATATTGATAATTGCTGTAGTAATTGTGACTCAAGCAGAAAGAAGAGTTAAGATTCAATACTCGAGGAGGGTAAGGGCTGGTGGCGCTATGGAAAGCTATATCCCTATCAAATTGACACAATCTGGGGTTATGCCAGTGATATTTGCTATGGCATTCCTCTCATTCCCCCAGTTAATTGGTAAATTCTTGATTAGTAAAAATTTTAATCCAACAGTTACAAATGTCTCTCAGGAAATTCTAGATGCTTTGTCGAATCCGTACGTGTACAATTCCATCACATTTATTCTTGTGGTACTATTCTCCTTTGTGTATCTTACAGTTGTATTCAAAACAGATGAACTTGCTGAGAATTTGCAAAAACAAGGTGCCTTTATACAGGGTATTCGACCTGGTGATCACACATCTGATTATTTGAGAAAAGTAAGTTTCAGACTGACTGCCGTTGGTGCTGTATTCTTGGGCCTTCTTTCAATTATTCCAGACGTATTAGTTAATACAGGTATGATAACAGCAGTTGTCTTCTCTGGCACAGGATTGTTGATTATGATCGGTGTTGTACTCGAAATGAAAAGACAGGTTGAGTCTATGATGACAGTCAGAAGCTACGATAAATACCTTTAGGTATTTGATTCCTCAAAACCCTTTACAATTCCTCGAAGGAAATTAAGATTCTTTGCCATTCTCATTTATGATACAATAAAAGTGGTAAACATTAACTTAGTAAGGAATAAATATGACAATTCTTTTTCATGGGCCTTCAGGATGTGGTAAAGATACTCAAGTCGAATTGCTTGCACAAAAATATAACTTTGAGAATATTGGAACGGGAGAAATGTTTAGAAAGATGTATGCTGATGGTGATCTAGAAGCAATAAAAGCTCATCAGTATTGGTCTAAGGGCCTCTTCGTGCCAAATGATCTTGCATACTCAATGTTAAATAGATGGGTTGAAACTTTTGATAAAGAGAAAAATTGGGCATTTGTATCTGTAGTGAGAGATGTTGGTCAAATACCAATGTTTGATAAACTCCTTCAAGATCATGGAAGAACATTAGATAAATTTGTGCATTTCCGTCTTAGTGAAGAATCTGCTATTGAGAGAATGTCTCTTAGATTAATTTGTTCAAATTGTGGTACTACATATCATCAAAAATACAAGCCAGAAAAGGTAAAAGGCTTCTGTGATAAATGCGGAACAATGCTTTCTCAAAGGGAGGATGATCAGCCAGATAAAATTAAAAAAAGGTTGGAAGAATACAATAGAACAATAACTCCAATCCTTGATGAATATAAGTCTAGAAATATATTAGTAGAAATAGATGCTAATCCTGGAATTGAAGAAATTCATCAAAATTTAGTTGCTACATTGAGCTTGTAAATGTTGCGATTTTTTGTTATTCTTACTCTGTCCCTTTCTAATGGAGTGAATCACCAAGAGTTTTATACTTTTTGTTGAATTAAGGGTCTTCCTTTGATATAATTCTGAGGATTCCATTTATTGTAAATCCATAAAGGGATATACTATGAACGACAGTAAAAAAGTATTTGAATTTGAGGGTGTGGTAAAAGAATGTTTACCTAATACTCAATTCGTTGTAGAGATAGATACTGATGGCACAAAGCATCAAGTTATTGGATATCTATCTGGGAAGATGAGAATGCACTATATTCGAATACTGGAGGGAGATAAAGTAAAGATCGAAATGACTCCCTACGATAAAGAGAAAGGTCGTATAACATATAGATTTATGAATTAATTATGAAAGTTAGAGCTTCTGTAAAAAAAAGGTGTCCGGATTGTTATGTTGTTAAGAGAAAGAACAGAGTGTATGTGTATTGTAAAAAAAATCCTAAGCATAAACAAAGGCAGGGATAATTTTAATTAATATATTGTAATTTAAATGGCAAGAGTAGCAGGAATAGAAATATCAAACGAAAAGAGACTTTGGGTCTCTCTTTTAGGTGTTTACGGTGTTGGTGAGGTTACAGCAAAAGAAATATGTGCAAAAACAAATATAGATCCTAATATATTAGTTAAAAATTTAACAGAAAACGAATTAGAATTAATTAGAAAATATATTGAAGAGAATATTAAGGTAGAAGGTGAATTAAGACAAACAATATTCAGAGAAATTAAGAGATTAAAAGATATTAGATGCTATAGAGGAATTAGACACAAACTTGGTCTTCCTGTTAGAGGTCAAAGAACTAGACATAATGCTAGAACTAGAAAAGGAAAGAGTAGACCAGTTGGTGGTTTGAAGCGTACTTTAGACAAAACATAAAAATAACATGGCAGAAAATAAAGCAAAAACAAAAGCTAAGAAAAATGTACAAAGTGGAATTGCAACTATTCAATCCACTTTTAATAACACAATAATTAGCTTAACAGATGAACAAGGAGAAGTTTTAGGTCAGGGTAGTCCAGCTAGAGTTGGATATAAGGGTGCAAAGAGAAGCACTGCATATGCAGCTACAAGAGCAGCTACAGAAGTTGCAGAGAGAGTTATCAAGAAATATGGACTAAAAGAAGTTAAAGTCTTTATCAAAGGACCTGGTGCAGGTAGAAACGCTGCAGTCAAAGGTCTTGATGCATGTGGTTTGAAAATTACAATGTTAACTGATAGGACCCCTATTCCTCACAATGGTTGTAGACCAAGGAAAGCTCCTAGAAAGTAGATAATATATAAAATAGTATTAATATAAATGGGTAGATATACAGGACCAAAAGAAAAGTTAAGTAGAAGAGAGGGAGTTAACCTTCATTTGAAAGGTGCTAGATCTTTCTCTGAAAAGAATGGAATGGAAAGAAGACCATTTGCACCTGGACAACACGGAAACAAAAGAAGAGCAAGATTGTCTAACTATGGAATCCAATTGAGAGAAAAACAAAAAGTTAAAAGAATTTATGGCTTGAGAGAAGCAAAGATGGTTGCTGTTTACGATGAAGCAAATAGAAGATCAAAGCTTTACAAAACAGATAAAGGTTTAGAATTCTTGAGACAATTGGAATTAAGGTTAGATAATGTTGTATATCTTGCTGGATTGGCACCTTCTAGATCCGCAGCAAGACAGTATGTAACACATGGTCATGTAATGTTAAATGGAAAGAAATTATCAGTTCCATCATTAGAAGTAAAAGAAGGTGATACTATTGAAATTAAGAAAGCAAAATTGGTTCCTTCAGAAAAATTATTTGAATCTCCAAGTTGGATTGAAACAAAAGATCTAACATGTAAAGTTGCTAGATTACCAATAAGAGATGATATAGATGAAGGACTCAAGGAGAATTTGATTATAGAGTTCTACTCTAGATAATTTTATTTTAAAAATAAATGGAAGCTTTTAAAGATATTAAAGTTACAATTAAGGAAGAGAAAGAGAATTACGGACTTTTTGAAATTTCCCCATTACCAAGAGGTTATGGTAATACATTAGGAAATGCATTAAGAAGAATCCTCTACTCTAGCTTGAAAGGAACAGGAATCACTGGTGTAAATATTAAGGGATTAGATCATGAATATAGTGTTGTTGATGGAGTTAAAGAGAATTTTGTTGACATCATTATGAATCTTAAACAGGTTAAGTTTAAGACAAATATGGATGAAGTATTTACATGCAAACTTAATGTTAAAGGTAAGAAGAGTATAACAGCAGGTGATATCGAAGTAAGTGGTGATTTAGAAGTAGTAAACAAAGACTTACATATAATGGAGTTAACAGATGCTTCTTCAGAAGTAAACATGACATTAACTGTAGAATCAGGTGTTGGATACAAAAAAGTAAATGCAAATGATAGAAAAGAAGTTGGACAAATTCCTTTAGATTGTGATTTCACTCCTATTGAAAGAATTAGTATGAGTGTAGAGCAAGCTAGAAAAGGTCAGGAAACAGACTTAGATGCTGTCCTTATAGGTGTTTTAACTGATGGAAGTATTGCTCCAAAAGATGCACTATTAGAATCTGCAAAAATATTACAAGAGTTTGCAGGTAAAGTTATGATCGCTATGGGTATGGCAGAAAAAGAAGTAGAAGCTATTGCTGAAGAGATAAATACTTTTGAAGTATCAGAAGCAAGTGCTACAGAAGAAGTTGATGAAATCGGAAGTTGGAAGATTGAAGATTTACCAATATCAAAAAGATCAAAAACAGGATTGTTAGCAGGTGGATTTAAGAATGTTGCAGATTTAAGGAATACAACAGCTACAGAGCTTTTGAATCTTCCTGGATTTGGTAACAAGTCTCTTAATGAAATATTAGAACTTTTAAATCAATATGATATTAATATAAAAGGAATATAGTATGTATAAAAGAGTTAAGAAATTAAAACTTGGTAGAAAGACAGCACATAGAAAGAGTTTGGTTCACAACCTTTTAAGATCTCTTTTTGATAAAAACTTTGTTGTTACTACTACATTAAAAGCTAAAGCTTTGAAGCAGGAAGCATCATCTTTAATTCAAAGAAGTATTACTAACAAAGATAGTCTTTCTTTCAGAAGGGAAATACAAGTTGTTTTAGGCAAAGATGAATTAGTAAAGAAATTAGTAGAATATTCTGCTAAGGAAAAAGTTGGAGTAGGAATTGTAAAAGTAGGTTTCAGAGCTGGAGACAATGCAGAGCAATCAAGAGTATATCTCTTAGGAACAGAAAAGAAGAAAGTTGTAGAGAAGAAAGAGGAAAAAGAAGAAAAGAAAGTAAGTAATGTTGAAAAGAAAAAAGTAAATGTTGTAAATACTAAGAAGGTTGATACTTCAGCTGTAATAAGCAGAACAGAAAGAGCTAAATCTAGATCTGGACTTTAATATTAAGAGTAATAAATATGAAATATAAAACTACTTGGACAAAAAAAGAAGATATTGAAAGAAAATGGTACATCATTGATGTTAAAGATCAAATACTAGGAAGAGCTGCTACTAAGATTGCTTCATTGTTAATTGGAAAAGAGAAAACAGAAATAGTTCCTAATATTGATTGCGGTGACTATGTAATAGTTTTAAATAGTGAAGATGTAAAGTTAACTAGAGGTAAAGAGTTAAAGAAAATGTATTACAGACACTCTGGATTCCCAGGTGGCTTTAGAGAGACAAGATTTGATGAGCAAATGGAAAAAGATTCAAGAAAGATAATTGTTGATGCTGTTAAAAGAATGTTACCTCAGAACAAACTTTTAGATGGAAGAATTGATAGATTAGTAGTTTACAAAGACTCTAATCACAAACATACTGCACAGAATCCAGTAGTTATTAAATTATAATCTTATATAAATAGTGGAGAAGAAATATTTTGAAGGAATTGGAAGAAGAAAAAGATCAACCGCAAGAGTAAGAATCTACAGCGGAGATAAAGCATCTACTATAAATGGTAAGGCTATAAATTTGTATTTTGCTAATGGTGAAGATACTGAAATAGTATTAAACAGACCATTAATAGTTGTTGGTTTAGAAAATAAGTATTACTTTACTGCAACTGTTTCTGGTGGTGGTATCACAGGTCAAATAGAAGCTATTAGATTAGGACTTGCAAGAGCATTGTACTCAATGGATTCTGAATTAAAGCCAACTCTTAGAAAAGAGAAATTGGTATCAAGAGATCCAAGAGAAGTTGAAAGAAAGAAATACAACCACGTTAAAGCAAGAAAGAAACCTCAGTTCTCAAAGAGATAGTTTCTCTGTTGCAGTCATTTCAATTATTCCATATCATTTATATAGATAATATTATCTATATATCTTTCTATGGAAAATAAAAATATCCTTAAGATTCTTGTTATATCATTTTGTCTTCTTTTTGCAGTCTTTGTAATTGGCACTGCAGGAATGTGGATATACTCATCGTATAAAACAAGTGAAGTCTCTGAACAGAATTCCATATCAACAGGATATAGTGGTAGAGATGATATCGTAACTAGCATTACTCCTGATGTGGGAAAGGCAGAAGATATGGAATCTTCAGAACTAAGCATTATGAGAAATGCATATCTTAATATCTCTGTAGACGATATTGATAAAAGTTTAGAAACCATTCTCTCAGTAAGAGATGAATTCAATGCTACATATGTTTCTTTGAATGATACAGGAAAAGGAATTGACAGAGTTATTTATCTAACAATAAAAGTAGAAGAGACAAAATTTGAGAATATGTATGAAAAATTGAAGGATATGGATGTTGAAATAGATAGTACTTCCGTTAGTGAAAATGATGTTACTGAAACTGTTACTGATTTAGAATTAAGGCTGAAGAACTACAAAAGTGTAGAGACCCAATTACTAAGCATACTTAAAGATGCCAAGAGTGTTGAAGATACAATAGCTGTATACAAAGAATTAAATGATGTCAGGATGAATATTGAGAGTATAGAAAGTCAGTTAAAGAATATTGATTCTAGAACTGAGTATTCATACATTACTGTATATGTAAAACAAAGTACCTCTGGTGCTGAGTTAGAAGATGAAGAATGGAAACCATTAGGTGTGTTAAAAGAGGCTAGTAGAGCTTTAGTAAGTTTTGCTAAATTCTTTGTGTCTTCTTTAATATGGTTAGTTGTATTTGTACCAGTAATAGCTTTGGTTGTTGTTCCTGTAGTGATAATACAAAAAAGAGCTAGAAAATAGTATAATTATGGGTGCAAGTATTACAGGATGATTGCATTTACTTTTAGTAAATGAGGAAAGTCCGGACTCCATGTCAGTCTAGAACATATCTAGATAGGTGCCAACGAGAGTTGGAAGGGAGTGATCTTTTGGATAAAAGGGCAACAGAAAGTTATACCGCCTAATTTATTAGGTAAGGGTGAAATGGTAGTGTAAGAGACTACCGGGTATTACAGTAATGCAATATCGCGTGGTAACCCCCTCCTGGAGCAAGGTTAAACCGCATAGATAGATAATCATCGTTATACAGAATCCGGCTTATTGTGTACTTGCACAACTCTCCTCTTTCTACATCAGATTGTTATGTTATAATTTAACACAATAATCTACTATCATCTTAAATATGGAAAATGAAATAGAGAATAGTGAGAGTCTACAAGAGGATTTACAAAATCCAATTTCTTCTTTGTGCGAATTAATGGAAGCTAATGAATCAGCAAGGTATCTTAACTCCTTTGGGCAACTTGAGGGTATTAAAACTGTTGATCATTTGCTTAAAGAAATTAGAACAAAAGTAAAGAATACAGAACCAAAACAAGTACAAGAAGAGAAAGTATCAGTCCTTTCTTCTGAAGAATTCTATAAAGTATTTACAGCCTCTGCATCTAAATTTGTAGAGCAAGGAGTACAAGAGAAATTTAGAAGATCAAATGTATTAGTTGGCGGAGCTGGAAGTATTGGTAACCCAATAGCTATGATGGCTGTAAGATCAGGAGCTGAAAATATAACAATAGCAGACCCAGATGTTGTTGAAGATTCAAATCTTGCAAGACAAGAATATCTAAAAGATCAAGTTGGCAAGAACAAAGCGGAAATGACAGTTGAGAATATGTCGAAAATAAATCCATATGCAAAAGATAAGCTAAAAAGTATTCCAGAGGGTATAACAAAAGAAAATGTAGAAGAGTTAGTAAAAAATTCTGACATAATTATTGATGGTATTGATATCAGAGCCGCAGATATGTCTTGGGAGTTACACAAATATGCATGCCAGTATAAGAAACCTGTTATTGTTGGTTATGATATGGCAGGCACAGCAATGGTAGCTGTTTACAGGTATGATAAAGATGTAGAAAAAGTATTAAATGGTGAAATATCTGAAGAAACTATAGAAGAATTTAAAAAAGTAAAATCCGCATACAAAGAGGGAAGAATAAAAGAATCAGAATTTTTAAACTATGTATATGATACATTAACTGGGCCAATTAATCCTTTGAAAGTACCTGTTGAACAGTTCAAAGAACTAATATCTAGAGATAGTAATGATACCCGTACTTACCAAGATGGTACTACTTCCCGTTTGTTAAGTGCTTTAACGATTGAAACTATGAGAAAAATTTATGCCGGAGAAGAAGTTAAAAAGATTATTACTTTAGATTTACCATCATCTGTTAGAAGATTTAATCCAACAATTTTTACAAAAGTAGGACTAATGTTAAAAGCTCTTAATGTTGTTAACAAAAGAGGTGCGGAAGTTAAAGATATGACAAATAAATTGAAATAAAAAAATAATGGACGAAAACAAAGAGGTCTCAATACAAGAGTTAGAACCGGAGAAGATTTTTTTCAATGTTGCGGAGACTGAGGAAGATAAACTAGGAAGATTGAAGGTAGTAACTGAAAGATATGGAAAAGAAGGGTATTTAGAAGATATAAAAGTACATGAATCTTCTTCTAAGATATCGGATCTACTAGAAAAGGGTGGTATCTCAATACTTGAGAAAGAATTACAACCTGGTGAATTTCAAGAATTTTTAGAACATGGAATTCTTGTTCATGATGAATCAGGACAAGATTATTATATTGATAAATATACTTGGAATTCTGTGCCTTTTGTAGCAAAACAAGGTGGTGAATATGTTGGTTCTGCAAGAATGATAATAAAAAATGGATTTAATTTACCAACACTTTCAGATCCGACTATTCATATTGATGAGAATTGGAAAGAAAAAGTGAAAGATTGTAAGATAGAATTCTCTCAGTTTGCTGTAAAAAAAGGATCCCCTGCAGGAGTTTCAATTGGTTTGCTTCGTGCAGCACATATATATAGTAGAGATGTATTAAAAATATCAGATTGGGTTGCAACTATTGATGATAGAGTTGTAAGACTCTTGAACAGTAATTTCTTTCATTTTGAACTTCCACAAATAGGTCCAGGTGTTTTGTATTTAGGATCCCTTTCTGTACCTGTCCTTGTAAACTTTGAGAAAGCTTTAGAAAATGCTGAAAAACACGAAAACAGTAAAAACATGGCACAATTCATAAGGGGAAATGATGTCGAAGGATTTGATTGGTATTCTGGTAAATAAGAGTATATAAATAAAAATGGAAACTGTCTTACTCTCTATAATCTGTATAGCTCTAGTTGGTTTGGGCTTACTTACTTTCTTTGCTAATACAAAAGGAAAAACAAATAGATATTTCCTTCTTCTTACACTCTTTGCTTCTCTCTGGATATTATCAAACTATTTTTCCAATATAAGAACTGATACTAATGAAGTTCTGTTCTACAATAAAATGATTTTCTTTAATACATCTTTCTTGGTCTATTTCCTTTATCTTTTTTCAACTGTTTACCCCAATCAAAAAAATGAAATATCCAAAACTGCTAAAATATTAACATTTATATTCACAATATTAACGGCCGCTATCTCATTGTCAGGATATTTAGTAAAAGATATATCTATCCAGCAATCTCATTCGAATATTACTTTTGGAATTGGAATCATAATATATCTTTTACAATTTATACTATTCGCATTCCTCTTTATTTGGAATATAGTAAAAAGCTATAAAGTGTCTGAAGGAGTAGAAAAGGTAAAAGTTCAATATCTATTCCTAGGAATATCGTTTTCGCTTATTGGTACATGTATAACTAATTTAATATTACCAATCTTCTTTTCAAATTTTGAACTCTCAAACATTGGCCCATTATTCCTTCTATTCTTCATCATATTTACAACAGTTTCGATAGTTCGTTTTAGATTGTTTGGTATAAGATTCCTTTTTGCACAAATAGTAAACACAATAGTTGGAACGGCAATCCCATATATAAGTTTCTTCCTAATATATTTCATATTCACGAAGTTTTTGGGAGGGGTTTTTTCTACTCTATCTTTGATAATTGGAATATTCTTTGCTCTTCTTTTTTCATATATTTATTCTCTAATTAAGGATAAATGTCGAAAGTTACTCCTTGGGAAATTTGCATACAGAGGTTTTGATCCAAACGAATTGATCACAAGGTATGTTAAAGATATTAGTACTGAATTGGATATGGATAAACTTTCAAATAATGTTTTAACTTTGATTAAAGATATTTTCAGCATCAGTAATATAGGTATTATCGTTTTCAAAGGAGAGGGGGAGAATATTGTATTTAAGAAATTGTGGGGGTATGAAGAAGACCAGTTTTTGTTTAATAGCTTAATTTCAGTTACAAAGTATTGGGATGAAGTAAAAGAGAATGTGCCAATTTTGAAAGAGGAGATATCTGTATCTGATGATGTAAATCCAAAACTAAAAGAAATTCACGATAATATGAAAAGGTTTGATCTTGAAATGATACTTCCTCTAAACAAGAGAGTAAGTTTGAATGGATTAATCTTTTTTGGAAAAAGAGAAGATAAGAAAAATTTTACTGCTGAAGAAATTCAATTCTTAGAGAATATTGTTATGAATACTTCTGTCGCTATAGGTAGGGCAATTCTTTATGAAGAAGTTAAGGAATTTAATCTTACTCTTCAGGCAAAGGTTGAAGAACAAACAGAAGAGCTTCAAATAAAAGTAAAGCAGTTGCAAGAATCGAGAGAAAAAGAAAGAGATATGATTGACATTATGGGGCATGAATTGAGGACCCCTGCAACAGTTGTAAAACTTAATGCTGAACTTTTGGAAGGTTTTACTGAAAATATTATGAATAATAAAGAAAAGTTTAAAACATATGTATCTAGGATTCGAAATGCTGTTGAAAATGAAATTAAGCTCATTAATACTCTTTTGAGTAGTGCAAAATTAGAAGGTAATAAAATTGAATTGAAACTGGAGGAAATAGATATTGTTAAAGAAATAGAAATGGCAATTGTTGGTCATGAATTTAAGGCTAAAGAAAAAGGCTTAGGACTTGTAAATTCTGTTTTGAAAGATACTCCATCTATATTTGCAGATCATGCTCGATTAATAGAAGTGCTTAATAATCTCATAGATAATGCAATAAAATATACAGAAAGAGGAACAGTTACAATTGATTCTTCTTTTGATGAAAAAATGGTTTATATAAGTGTGATTGATTCTGGTCAAGGAATTAGTGAAGAGGATATTGCAAACCTTGGAAAGAAATTCTTTAGAGTTGGGAATTATTTAAATAAAGGAGAGGGTAAACCTGATGTTGTAAGACCTGGTGGTACAGGATTAGGCCTCTATGTTACATTCGGCCTAGTAGAAAAAATGGGTGGCAAAATAACTGTAGAAAGTAAAATAGGGGTAGGAAGTACATTCACATTTTCTCTGCCAAGATATGTTGGACAAGATAGCGGTAAAGTAAAATCTAAAACAAATAATATGTTTGAAAGGCTTGGATTACAAAGGTAAATTTCTACCAATACCATTTAGAAATTCTTTTTCACTCATTTTGTTTCTTCCTTCTATTTGGAGTTCATTTACTCTAAAACAAATATGTGGATCTTTTGTTGCAAATAGTAGCATGCCATTTTTCTGAAAGATAACCCCAGCATCTTTCTCTGTATGAACTTCTTCCAATGCGCATTTAAATATCTTCATACTTTTACTAGCTAGGCTTTTTATTCCAAGTTCATCGTCAAGTTTACACCAAGCTATTGGCCATGGTAGAAATGCTCTTACCATTCTCTCCGCATATTTTGGATCATGCTTGCTCAATTGTATTTCAGCATTCTCTTTCGAAATATCTCTTTGCCAGCAGTAGGTAGCATCCTCATGTCTTTGAACTGTTGGAGCTATCTCGCCATTTATCCATCTGAGTAACACAGGGATGAGTATTTCAGAGCTTTTCTCTACTAGTCTTTTTCTTAATGAAAAATTGGTATCATCTTCTTTAATATCTTCTCTGTACATCTCTAAAACATCACCTTCATCCAAACCCTCACTCATAATCATTATTGATATACCTGTTTCTTTCTCTCCGTCTAAAATTGCTTTTTGTATTGGAACAGCACCTCTGTACTTTGGTAAAAGAGAAAAATGAATATTAATACACTTAAACTTTGGATACTCTAGAAAAGACTTTGGAACTATCTCTCCAAAAGCCTTGCAAACAACCAATTCTGGCTCGTACTTCTCTAAAACTTTTTCGTAATTATCTTTTTTACTTTCTGTATGGAAAACATGGATATCGTTCTTCAAAGCATATTCCTTAACCTCTGAATGAGTGATAATTTGTTTTCTTCCAACAGGCTTGTCAGGAGCAGTTACTGCACAAACAACATCAAAATATTCACTCTCGTGCAAAACCTTAAGTGATTCTACTGACTCCCACCCTGTACCTAAAAAAACTGTTCTAATTGGTTCTTTCTTTAAATCTCTCATACCTAATTCTACTGTAATATACAAACAATTACTATATAATACTCGTTGATATGAAAATGTCTGAATTTAAATACAATTTGCCGGAAGAAAAGATAGCTAAATATCCTCCAAAAGAAAGAGGTACTACTAAGCTACTAGTTTTAGACAGAAAATCTAAAAATATGGAACACAGGGTATATTCTGATATCTCAAAGTATATTAAAGCTGGAGATGTTTTGGTCCTGAATCAAACAAAGGTAGAGAAAAGAAGAACATATTTTCTGACAAGTAAAGGAAGGCGATTGGAGGTTCTTTTCTTGAATATTGTTGAGAATGATATGTGGAAGGTATTAATTAAAGGGGCTAGATATGTGAGAGAGAATGATTTGCTAATAGCTGAAGAGGATGAAAATATAAATATGACAGTAAAGAAAAGAGAGGGAGATGGATTTGTTGTAATGCTTTCTGTTGATAGTAAGTATATGTTTGAGAAGATTGGTCATACTCCAATTCCTCCATATATGAAGAGGGGTGATAATGAAGATGACTATTTACGGTACAATACAGTTTTTGGGCTTTCTGGGGGCTCTGTAGCCTCTCCTACGGCCAGTTTAAACATGACTGAGGTTATGATTGAGGAGATGAAGAAGAAAGGTGTAACTATTGTGAATATTGAGCTCAATATTGGATGGGGAACATTTGCACCAATAAGGGAGGAAAATATTGAGGAACATAAAATTCACAGAGAAGAAATAGAGGTAAAAGAAGATGTTGCAAGGATAATAAATGAAGCAAAAAAGAATGGAAAAGAAGTTTGGGCAGTTGGTACTACTGTTGCTAGAACATTGGAAAGTTGTACTGACGATAATGGGACAGTCTTTCCATATTGTGGAGAAACATCTCTTTACATATATCCAGGGTATAAATGGAAAATTGTTGATCATCTAATTACAAATTTTCATATGCCCGACTCAAGCTTGATACTTTTAGTATCATCATTTGCTGGTAAGGAATTAATTAAGAAAGCATACAATGAAGCACTGTGTTCAGATTACAAATTTCTTAGCTATGGAGACAGTATGCTCATAATTTAGTAATATCAAGTATGGAATTAAAAGATTTTGGTAAAAAAAATATATTTATGCCGGATGCAACAAGAGGTGCTGTTAGATTTTTGACAACTCAACAACTGAAAGATACTGGAACTGAGGCTATAGTTACAAATACTCTTCATTTGATGATTGCTCCTGGAGCTGAAAAAATGAAAGAATTGGGTGGTATAAAAAAATTAATGAATTGGGACGGAATTGTTTTGACAGATTCAGGTGGTTTCCAGGTGTTTTCATTAATTCATTCTAAAAAGTGGGAAGGAAAAATTGATGAGAATGGTGCTACTTTCAAATCGCCAAGGGAAGGAAACATTTACACTCTTACACCAGAGACCTCTATCGATATTCAAATGTGTATAGGCTCCGATATCTTAGTTACTTTAGATGATTGCAGGAAAAGTGATTTAGATGAATCGGAAGCTAGGGAATCTGTAGATCGAACGGTTGCTTGGGCGAGAAGATGCAAAGATCATTTTGAGAAAGTATATGGTGGTACTAAGGAAACAGGTAAGTTGTTGAGTTGTGTAGTCCAGGGAGCAAAGTACCCTGAATTAAGAAAGGAGTGTGCAAAAGCTTTGGTTGAGATTGGTTTTGATGGGTACAATTTTGGTGGCTTTGTAGTTGATGAAGATGGTGAGCTGGTTTTAGATGAAATGCGGGCTGTTATTGAAAATACTCCTGTGGACAAATTTAAATATGCAATGGGAGTTGGCAAGCCAGATGATATACGAAGAGCATCTAAGATTGGGTATAGAGTTTTTGATACAGTGCTTGTAACTAGAAATGCTAGACATGGAACTTTGTACTCTTCTGATATTGAAGATGAAGTCTTGAGAATTGGAAATTCAGAATATTCCTCAGACCAAAGACCAATCGACTCAAACTGCGATTGCTACACATGCAAAAATCACAGCAGAGCATATGTCCACCATATGTTAAAAGCAGGTGAAGCTACAGGCATGACACTAGCAACAATCCACAACCTTGCATATTATCAAAAACTTGTACAAGGTCTGTCCTAGGTCTGTCCCTAGTACTTACTCCATGGATATTCCGAAGGCTTTTTGACTAAGCCTTCTACAACGGGATTCTGTTTGATATATTCTTTCGCTCTTAATAGATCTTTTTTCCAATACAGCAGATTCGCATTATATCTGCCTTGAAATATATGTCCAACCCTTTGGTATTTACGGTTTACTTGCATTGCGAAGCTTGTTACCACTTTCTGCATATATTTCGAAATCTCGTTTGGTTGTTTTCCTGTTTTAAGAATTAGGTGAAAATGATTATCCATAATACAAAATGCAATTAGCCGAATATCTGTTTCTTTTATATATTCATATAGTAAATGTTTGAAAATATTCTTTTCTGATGAATTCTTTAAAATCGCTTCCTTGTTGTTGCATCTGTTGAATATATGGTAATGAGAATTTTTAATAAAATTTCTACTTTTTCTTGACATACGTAAGTTATATTTTGTTGATATTAAATTAAAATTAAGGGACTGATCTAGGACAGACCTGGATTTAGCGGATTGAGGAATTGGGTAAAAAATGATATTATTGGGAAGTCCTATTATTAAACACTTTTTAATAAAGAAATACAGTTTTTGTAGAAAAATTTAATATATATGAAAATATATTTAAGTAAAAATGAAGGTAATTCGTTAAATAGCAGCTATGCGGCTGTTAGTTTTCCAAAAAAGGTTTAAAAGGGGACAGTTTAAATTATTATATAGTTAGGACATGGATACATTATTTGTTATCCTGGTATCAGTCTTGTTAACTGCTTCTGCGGCTTTTCTTTTGCTTAAATTCGTTTTCCACTGGGTAGATATTAAAAATATTCCAGCTAAGGAAATAGAAGAGGCAGCAAAGAAAATCATGAGAGAAAAGTTTGACACTGCTGAGCAGGAAGTTTTCGAGTTAAAAGAAAGAGAAGAGAAGAGATTGAAGGAGATGAGGAGGGAAAGTACTGAGCATGAGGAGATATTGATAGAAAGAGAAAGGAAGCTTAACAAGAGATCTAAGCTTTTGGACGAAAAGAGTGAAGAATTAGAAGCTCAAGATTCTCAATTAAAAGAGGGTTTTAAAAGATTGGAGAATGAAAGAGTTGAGTTGAAGAAAGCATTAGAAAAAATTTCGGGTCTTTCAAGAGATGAAGCTAAAGAAAAGTTAATGAAGGAAATAGATCAAGATTTAAGAGAGTATGAAGCTAAGAAGATTAGAGAGGCTGAGAAAAACATCGAATCAACGGCGGATGAGCAGGCTCAAAAGATTCTTGTAGAATCAATGCAAAGAGTTGCTACTGATTATGTCGGCGAAACTACTACAAAGGTTATAAAGGTAGAAGATGATAAGGTTAAGGGTAGAGTTATTGGTAGAGAAGGTCGAAATATTAGATCTTTTGAACAAATAACTGGTGTTGATGTTATTGTTGATGAATCACCAGATGCTATTGCACTCTCATCTTTTGATCCTTTGAGAAGAGAAATTGCATATGTTGCAATGACAAAATTAATTGCTGACGGCCGTATTCATCCAGGTTCTATTGAAGAATCTGTTAGAAAAGCTAAGAATGAAATCTCACAAGAGATTAAGAAAAATGGTCAAATATTGGCAGATGAAGCTGGTTGGCCAGATCTTGATATTGGTTTGATGAAGTTAATTGGAAAGATGAAGTATAGAACTAGCTATGGTCAGTCACTTATGTCTCACACAATCGAGGTAATTAGACTTGCAGAAGTACTAGCTACTGAGATTGGTGCTGATACTCAATTGGCTAAGAGAGCTGCACTTTTACATGATGTTGGTAAAGTTCTTTCACACAAAGTTGATAGTCCTCACCACCATATCTCCGGTCAGATTGCTAGAAAATATATGCTTGATGACAAATTGGTCAATGCTATTGAGGCACATCACTTAGATATAGAGCCACAGAGCCCAGAAGCAGTTGTAGTGTATCTTGCAGATGCAATATCAGGTTCTAGACCTGGAGCAAGAAAAGATAGCTACGAGCAGTATGTACAAAGAATAGAAGGTATCGAAGGAGCTGCAAAAGAAATAGGTGGCGATAAAGTAGATGAAGTCTTTGCTATCAAAGCTGGAAGAGAAGTAAGAATCATTGTTAAACCTACAATGGTTTCTGATGACGAAGCTAAGGTTATGGCAAAAGACATTGCACAGGAAATTGAGAAGAAACAAAATTATCCTGGCAATGTTGAGGTTACTGTTATTAGAGAAACAAGAGCTGTAGAAGTAGCAAAATAGGATAATACCTTTTGTCTTCTAGTAATTCTTGCTATGGGGGAGTTCTAAATTGTAGAGCTCCCCTTTCTTTTCTTGTATTGAATTTCATCAAGAAAGAAGTTTTAACGAAGATTCCTTCAAATTGCTTATTTGTGTTGGTAGATTGATATTTCTGAAGACTCTGTATTAACTCTTGCTGTTACTTAATCTAATTCTGTTTAAATTTTGAATACATTAAGATGTGTTGAGATATCAAACTTTTTGAACATTCGTCTCCTCGTCCTATAATAAATTAGTATCTTGACGATTTCTTTACTTTCCAATATTTTAGAAGTGGATATACGCAGATTTCTTTTCTAGAAAAAGATATTTGAGTATGTATCACTTAAAGAAAGGAGGTTACACACAATGTTAAAGAAAGATTTAATCGAGAAAATTGCAGCAGTTGGTCTTACTAAGAAGCAAGCTGGAGAAGCATTGGAGGCTGTTTTAGAAGCAGTTTCTGATTCTTTGAAAGCTGGTGAACCTGTATTATTGACAGGTTTTGGTAAATTTGAAGTAAGAACAAGAGCAGCAAGAACAGGAATCAATCCTAAAACTCTTGCTAAGATAAAGTTACCAGCTACAAAAGTTCCTGCATTCAAACCAGGAAAAGCTTTGAAAGCTGTTGTTAAGTAATTAACTGCCAGTATTTCTTTGTAGAAAAGAAATAAGCAACGAAAAGGACCATAACGGTCCTTTTCTGTTTACTAATACAAAGAAATATTCTAAACTATACAAGCGAAATGATAAAAAACTGCTTAATCCCTAACAAAAGAAATAAATTCAAACCATATTTGCTAAGAAAGATTGCAATTCTTTGTTATTCATTGGTCTTGGTTTTTGTTAATAGCTTTGGTGGATTTTTAGGCATAGATCAAGCAAAGGCAAGTTCAATAAGTTCTGCAAATATAATTGCATTAACTAACCAAGAAAGAAGTTCTCAAGGATTGAATACTCTCAATAATAATTCACAACTTGCTGCAGCTGCTTTAGCGAAAGCTAACGATATGTTTGAGAAACAGTATTGGGATCATTTTGGTCCAAATGGAGAAACTCCATGGCAATTCATTAGGGCTGCTGGATATAACTATGTATATGCCGGTGAGAACCTCGCTAAGGGCTTCCAGACAGCAGAAGGAGTGCATGAGGCTTGGATGGCAAGCCCAACACATAAAGCGAATCTACTGAGTCCAAATTACAAAGATATAGGTGTTGCTGTTGTTGAAGGTGTACTCTTAGGTAAACAGACTATTCTTGTTGTACAAATGTTTGGTAATTTAACAAATGATGTATACAAAGCAACGGCACCTGTGAAGGAAGAAGAAAGTGTTAAACAATCGACAACAGAAAGTTCTTCTGGAAAAGTTGTTGTTAACAAAGAACAAGGTGAAATAAAGAGCATTAGAATAACATCTCCTAAAAAAGATTCTGTAGTATCGGATCCATCATCTGTGGTAAAAGGTGAGGTTAAGAATGTTGAAGGTGAATATTCTGTAAATATTATTGAAGGAGAAAATGTAGTTGGAAGTACGACTTCAAATGGAGATACTTGGGAAATGAAAAAAGAATCAGACTGGAGTGAAGGTAAACATAAAATACAGGCAAGCATAAAAGGTACATCAGTTATTTCTGATAAAGTATCTTTCACAGTAGATTCAAAAGCACCAACTGCTACAAAGGAAAGTATACAAGTTGCGAAGGGAGATTCGGGTTATACAGTTTCTTTCACTGTTGATGGTGATTGGGAGAAAATGAGTGTAATTGCTGGATCAGAAATTATAGATGTTGAATATGAATTAAATGAAGAAACAAAAGTTATTACAGTTAATCTTAGTGATGAACAAGTAAAGGGTGCTGTATCGTTGGTTCTTGCTGATTCATATGGTAATACTTCACAACTGGATATTTCTGAATATTTTGCAGAGAAGGATGATACAAAACAAAATACCTCTATATTCCCAATCTTAAGTCTTAACCTTTGTGACAAGATTAGTATAGGAATAGTATCTTTTGTATTTATATTACTTTGTATAGAAATATTTGTTTACTGGAGAAAAGGTAAACTCAAAGATGCAATAGGTGATTTATTTACTATTGGTCTATGGTGGTTTGTACTTACAATTGCTATCTTTAATGGATTTAATGGATCTATCACCTAAATGAAACAATACAGATTAAAGGTAAAAAATGACATACTATATCTTTTTCTTTTACTTTTGGTAACTGAGATTTTCTATTTTTCAGTTCTGAAAACTGCACCAAACATTCTTTTAACAATAGGAAGTTTGGGTGTACTTTTATTAGAAACATGGTTTGTTAGAGTTTTTTCTATGTATTCTGGTAAAAAAATATCACAGTATAGTGAAGTGATAGCTAGAATATCTTTGAAAGAAAGATTCTTCGCATATTTTGTTTTACCAGCAATCTTCTATGTCTCTTTACTTGTCTTTCTTTTCTTTACAAGGAATGAAATACTTGGTCAGACTGTACTTGGTGTCTGTATGGTTTTGTTTTTAGTCCTTTTCTTAAATGTAAAAAGCTCTTTAAACAAATATTATTCGTTAGAAGTTGCTACTAAAGCAATATTTGATTTCATTTGTATAACAATATATTACCTTCTCTTAAATTCGTTCTTGAGATTTGGTTTCTCAATCTGGGAATATTCTATCCTTAGTGTAATATCTTCCTTAATACTCTTTGTTTTTGTGTTGAAAATACATGACAGGATTGGACTATTGGAATTCTTTGTATCTTTCCTAAGTTCTATAAGTATTACAGTTTTAATGTATATATTCTGGAATACAAATGTATTTGTAATACCAGCGATAGGTGCATTGCTTTTCTACCTTGTAATTTCTGTGTGGAATATTAGATTTAGTGGAAGTACAAAGTTTACAGATTACATCGTACCTTTTTTGTATGTCTTAATTTCTGTTATTTTAATTTTTACTCTTTAGTATGGAAAAAAGAATAGTAATGAAGATAGGGGGTTCTGTATTGTATGACAAATTTTTAAATATCAATTATGAACTATTGGACAAAGTGAGGGATTGGTACAAGGAATCTAAAGAAGAGTATGAGAAAATTGTATTGATAATCGGTGGTGGTGCTCTCTCAAGAGATATGCAGGGTAGAATTAAAGAAGATATGGATCAGGAATATCTTCATAATATTGGTATGACCGTTACTCAAACAAATGCAGCTCTTTTACAAGGTTTTCTTAATGATACTGATGTTTTTGTCCCAAATACATTGGGAGAAGCTTTTGAATATTTAGTAGAAGATGGGAAAAAAGTATTACTAAGTGGCGGTCTTAAGTCAGGTTGGAGTACAGATATGGACGCTGCTGTATTTGCTGACATAATTTCTGTTGACAGAATCTTTAAACTATCCGATATAAATTATGTCTACGACAAAGATCCAAAGGAATTTGAAGATGCGAAACCATTAAAAGATATTTCTTGGGGAGATTATTTTTCAATGTTTAATATTACAGATGGAGATGTACATAAAGCAAATGGAAAAATACCAATAGATGTTGGATGTGCACAGTTCTCTAAAAACAAAGATCTTTCGTTTGTAATTACTGGAGGAGAAAGTCTCTATACAAAGGAAAGTATAAAAGATATCTTAACTGATGGAACTTTTATACATCCCTAGCTAATCTTGTCTAAGATATATGTAGTATCTCCTTTTGGAGTTGAAATAGTTACTTTATCTCCGACTTTTTTGTTAATTACTGCTTGTCCAATAGGGGAAAGAGATGAGATTTTACCATCTAAAGGATTTGCTTCTTCTTGCCCAACAATTTCATATGTTAGACTTTTCTCTCCCTTTAAGTGTACTGTATCTCCAATGCCAACTTTGCTCTTGTTTCTATCTTTAATAATAACTGCATTTCTAATCTTTTCTTTTAATTCCAGAATTCTTTCTTCGTTAATATTCTGTTCCTCAATTGCCATTGTATATCCATCATTCTCTCTTAAATCGCCCTGATTTCTCATTTCATTCAAGGTTGATGCTATCTTGGATCTCTGATTCTCTTCTCTATCCTTTAACTCTTCTTTTAGCTTTTCTAACCCTGAGGCAGTGGTTTGGTATTTATTGTTTTCGTCCATTTCCAAACCTTAGATTAACTTAAATGCGAGAGATAATATATTCTGTATAACAGAATGTCAAATATATTAGAACCTGTCGTAACTGTTCTAAATAGCTGTGTTATATGGTAAAATCTCTTCCTATATATGCCGCTATCGTCTAACGGTTAGGACACAGGATTCTCAATCCTGCAATCGGGGTCCGATTCCCCGTAGCGGTACCATTTACAAATATGAAATTCGATATAATTACAATATTTCCAAACATCGTTGAAGAGTACATTAATACTGGTATTGTTAGTAAGGCTTTGAAAAAAGGTATTGTAGAAATAAATGTACACGATTTAAGAAAATGGACTTCTGATAATCACAAGACAGTAGATGATACCCCATATGGTGGTGGTCCAGGTATGATTATGAAAATAGAGCCAATATTTAAGGCTATACAAGAACTGAAAAAAGAAAATACAATTGTTGCAATAACAACACCAAAAGGAGAAAAATTAGTACAGAGTAAACTAAAAGATTTTTCACTTAACCAAGATCTTCACATGATTATACTTTGTGGAAGATATGAAGGATTTGATCAAAGAATACATGACAATTTAGTAGACTATGAATTCTCAATAGGCGACTATGTACTTTCTGGTGGAGAATTGCCTGCATTAGTATTGGTTGACGGTATTACAAGACTACTTCCAGGAGTCTTAGGTAATGAAGATTCTTTGAAAGATGAAAGTTTTAATGACGATAGTTTGGAGTATCCTCAATATACAAAACCAGAGGAATTTAATGGGTGGAAAGTACCAAAAGTTCTTCTTTCGGGTAATCACAAAGAGATTTTTGAGTACAGACAAAAAAACAAAAAAATTGTATAATTGTTCATAGTTCAAATATAACAAAGCCCCAATTATTATTTCCTTTTAATTTTAAAACAATAAAGATGAAAGAAAAAATTGTATTGACTAAAGGTAAAATTGAAGAATTGGAAAAGGAGTTGAAACTCTTGGAAGGAACAAAGAGAAAAGAGCTTGGAAAGACATTGGAGCAGGCTAGATTGAGTGATGTAAGTGAAGATACTGATGCTGTCATTGCTGTTATGGGTGATATTGAGAAGGTAGATTTGAGAATAGCAGAAATTAAAGATATTCTTGAAAATGCTGAGGTTCTAAGTAAAAAAGGTTGCTCAGTAAATAAAGTACAGGTTGGTTCTGAAGTAAAAGTAAAAGTTGGAAACAAGACATTATCTTTTAATATCGTTTCTGAGGTTGAATCAGATCCTTCTGCAAACAAGATATCCGATAATTCTCCTCTAGGGAAAGCTTTGTTAAAAGCTAAAAAGGGTGATTCTGTAAAACTTCAAATTGATGGAAGGGATGTTGAATACAAAGTAATGGATATTTGTTAAGCAATTGCTTCGCTTAAATCTTCAATTTTAACTCTTTCCTGTTTCATTGTATCTCTGTCTCTTACTGTTACAGTACCATTCTCTAATGTATCGTAATCAACAGTAATACAGTATGGTGTGCCAATCTCGTCCTGATATCTATATCTCTTTCCAATATTTCCTCTAGAATCCCAAAGTACTTTGTAATCATCACTTAACATTCCAAATACTTCTCTAGCTTTCTTCACGATCTCTTCTTTGTTTGAAACAAGAGGGAATACTGCAGCTCTGTATGCAGCAATATCTTTGTGTATCCTTAATACAGTTCTTACATCACCATTATCTAACTGCTCTTCGTCGTATGCATCAAGTAGTAGGAACAAGAATGTTCTGTCTACACCTCCTGAAGTTTCTACAATATTTGGAATATATTTTTCTCCAGTCATAGGGTCTGTATATGAAAGATCTTTTCCAGAGAAAGTACTATGTTGTGTTAAATCGTAATCACCTCTCCAATGAATACCTTCTGCTTCTGCCCATCCCCAAGGAGCTAAATATTCAATATCGTATGCATCTTTAGCGTAGAAAACTAATTTCTCTTTTGGATGTTGATGGAATCTCAAACTCTCTTGATTCCTAAATAATCCTTTGTAGAATTTCATTCTTTCTTCTTTCCAGTATTCAAAACTCTTTTGCATATCCTCTGGTTTTACAAAGTACTGAAGATCCCATTGCTCAAACTCTCTTGTCCTAAATGTGAATTTGTTTGGAGTAATCTCATTTCTAAATGCTTTACCAATCTGTGCTATACCGAAAGGAATCTGTTGTCTTGTAGAATCAACAACATTCTTGAAATCAAGATATATTGTTTGACATGCTTCACCTCTCAAATATGCAGGCATCTTCTCACCTTCAATAACACCAATCTCTGTATTAAACAAAATATTGTATTTTCTAGCTTCTGTGAAATCTGAGGAACCACACTTTGGACATTTCCCATCTATATCTTCAGGTCTAAATCTAGCATGACACTTCTTACATTCCATAGCTTCATCTGCAAAACCTTTTACATGCCCAGAAGCCTCCCAAACCTTTGGATGTGTGATAATTGTTCCATCAATACCTACTACATTCTCTCTCTTGTCTACCATATATTTCCACCAATACTTCTTGTAGTTATTCTTCATTTCTACACCAACTGGACCATAATCGTAAAAACCACCAATCCCTCCATATATCTCTGAATTAGGGAATATGATACCTCTTCTTTTACATAATGATGCGATTTTTTCTAGTGTTACTTCTGACATTTCAAAATTATATCACAACACAATGCTTTTGTTGTTTTAAATATTTTTTTACAAAAGAGTATGAATATACTTGTGATATAATTGAAAAGTTTAAGATTTAACAGTACCTAAATGGAAGAGAATTTGAAAAGTAATCTAATTGGACAGAGAGAAATTAGGCTTGAAAAGTTAAAACAAATCAAGGAATTAGGTATTAATCCATATCCTGCAAAAGCAAACAAGGAGTTTTCAAATGGAGATGTAATTTCCAAATTCGAAGATTTTGATGGAAAAGAAGTAACATTAACAGGAAGAATAATTGCTTGGAGAGAGCATGGAAAGCTAGTGTTTGGAGATATTCTCGATCAAACAGGAAATATTCAAATAATGATAAGGAAAGATAGTTTGGTTGAAGATATTGATAATGGATATCTAGGATGGGATAAATTGGAATTGTTAGATTTAGCTGATTTCGTAGAAGTTTTTGGGACTATTGGCAAGACAAGAACAGGACAAATATCAATAATGGTTTCAAAGATAAGGCTACTTACTAAATCACTTAGACCAATTCCTCGAAAATTAAAAAACAAAGAGCAAATGTTTAGAAGAAGATATCTTGATTTAGTCATAAACCCTGATAGGGTAAAAATGTTTGAAAGAAAAGCACAATTCTGGAGAGTTCAAAGAGAATTTCTTCTTTCAAAAGGTTTCATTGAAGTAGAAGTTCCTGTATTAGAAGCTATTACTGGTGGTGCGGATGCATCTCCTTTTGTCACTCACCACAATGCTTTGGATCAAGATTTTTACCTTAGAATTTCAACAGAGTTGTATCAGAAGAGATTGATAGGGGCCGGTTTTGAAAAGATATATACATTTGGTCCAAATTTCAGAAATGAGGGAATGGATGATGAACATTTA
This sequence comes from Candidatus Microgenomates bacterium, assembly GCA_012797935.1. Lineage (GTDB taxonomy): Bacteria > Patescibacteriota > Dojkabacteria > SC72 > SC72 > UBA5232. The sequence continues at coordinate 33,832 of JAAZOC010000052.1, forward strand.
CAAGAATTCTACGATATTGAATGGTATTGGGCATATGCAAATTTTAGAGACAATATGGAATTAGTAAAAGAATTATTTAGAAAAATTGCTAATGATGTATATGGAAAAACAGAATTCTCAACAAGAGGTCATACTTTTGATTTAGCTGATGAGTGGGAGGAATTAGACTATACAGAAACAATAAAGAAGCATTTTGATATTGATATCTTTAATGATTCAGATGAGAAAATCTTACAGGTTATTAAAGAAAATAATATAGAAATGGGTGGTGAAGTAAACAGAAATAGAATGATAGATACTCTTTGGAAAGCAATACGAGCAAAAATATCTGGTCCTGCATTCTTAATTAACCAACCAAAATTCATATCTCCATTAGCAAAATCATATGAAGATAATCAAGATATTACAGAAAGATTCCAAGTAATTATTGCAGGTAGTGAATTGGGAAATGGTTATTCTGAAATTAATGATCCTCAAGATCAATTAGATAGATTCTTGGATCAGCAAAACTTAAGAGAGAGCGGAGATGATGAGGCTCAAATGTTAGATATTGATTTTGTTGAGATGCTGGAATATGGAATGCCACCTACAAGTGGATATGGACAAAGTGAGAGAGTATTCTGGTTCTTGGAAGATGTCACAGCAAGAGAGGGAACATTCTTCCCACAATTAAGAAATGAAATTGAAAAATCTACAAAAGAAATTTACAAAGATAAAGTAAAGTTTGCAGAAGTTAAGAAAAAATAATAGTTATTCTCTGCCCAAGAATTTAATTTATATGATCTAGAATCATCTTATGGCAGATATTGGACTACAAGAAAAAATCACTCCAGAAAAAGTTGAATTACCAAAAAAAGATAAGATTGCTTGGAAATTATTTGAAGTAAAAACAGAAGATTTACTACTTGCAGAAAATATTAGACCAATAGATCCATTTGCAGTCGAAGACTTAGCAAACAGTATCAGTGAAATTGGCCAATTACAGCCTTGTATCGGAGATGTTGTAGAAACTGAAAGTGGAAATCTTGTCCGAGTTATTGCTGGTCAACATAGATACTATGCAGTCAAACAACTTATTGAAGCTGGTGAAGATGTACTTTTACTAATAAGGGTTGCAAACAGACAGTTGTCAGAAGAGCAGGTTCTCTCGATTCAAATGGCTGAGAATTTACAAAATAAGATGAAAGCTGAGGAAGATGCAAAGATAATTCATTCATATTGGTTAAGATGCAGACAATTATATGGAGATGAAAATGTCTCCATTGCTTTTCTCTCAAGAAAATTAGGTAGATCTTCACAAAAAATTAGTGAAGCTATCAAGTTTGTAGAAGGGTTGTCTCCAAAGATTCAGGAATTAGTTCAAAAAGGTGTATTGCATTACTCAACAGCAGTTCTTCTTGCAAAAATGGATAACGGGTCAAATAAAGGAAGCGACTATGATTCTGAACAGGTTAGAACAGCAGTATTTTTGATATCTCAGGGATACAACAAAGAAGAAGCAAAAAGATATTTAGATAAAAGATCAAAAGAAGTAAAAGCATATACAGAGCCATTATTCTCAGGCGAGGTATGGAAAGAATTGAAGAAAAATGGATACAGAATGGCAATTAAGGATCAATCTTCAAAAGAAGGCAGAACAGCATCTGGTTGGTTTGTAAGAATGATAAAGACAGTATCGTTATTGGACGATCCTACTAAAACAGAATTCTCTGAAGCTATAGAGAAAGCAGTTGGAGAGTTAGATATCTCTATGGATGATTTTAAAAACAATCTCCAAGCTCTTGGTGTAAAACTATAATCATCTTTCTGTTACAATACATATATGGATTCCATCAAAGATATACTTTCCCAAATACAAAATGAATTACCAAAGGAAACTAACGATGAAGGTCAATCTAAACTATTTGATACAGACAAATTAAAAACTAATCCTAAGAAGTTATTTGGAGAAAAACATAAGTATATCTCACAAGAGTATCAAGCATTTGGTCTTCGCATTGCAGGAAAACTTGGAGACAAGCAAAGAATGACTATGTATATCAAGTGGGCTAAAGAAAAACCCAGAGCTATACTTGAGCAAGCTTTAAGTTTTACATCTGACTATCCTAATGCAAAGGATAAGATTAGAATATTTATGTGGAAAGTAAAGCAACTAGAAGATGAATACAAGGCAAAAAAACAACAAAATACTAAATAGAATACTCTCGATGTATTTTTCTAAAGAACTTGTATACAGAGAACAGCTATTAGTATGGATAATTGCGGATGTAATAAAAATTGTAGGATTATGCTTTGTATGGGTTGCATCTTCAAAACTGAGTGATTCAGTATCTCAATCGTATGTAGTTTCCTATTATCTTTTGATAATGCTTGTAAGCAAATTAACAACCGATTACACATTGGAATTTGGAGTAAGGGATATCATCTATGGTAGATTCTCAAACCTTTTAATAAAGCCGTACAACTATTTAATTGAATATTTGGGAACAAATATTGGAGGTAATATCCTTAGATTCTTAATATTTTTACCAGGATTTATTTTAGGTGTATATTTTGCACAAAAATATAATCTTTGGATTGTAGATTTTAATCCTTACAACATATTTCTTGGAATAATTGCGATAATAATTGGTTTTCTAATTAGCTTTATACTTGGAAATACAGTTTCATTGATTGCCATATATATTAAAGAAATGGATTCCATAAGGACATTTTATTACAATGTTGCATCATTACTTTCAGGAGAATTTCTTCCAATTGTATTTTTACCAATGTGGGGTGCATTTGTTTTACATCTTTTTCCGTTTAGATATACACTTTCGTTTCCTGTAGAGGTCATAATCGGTAATATTAATGATTATGAAATACGATTAGGATTTATGATCTCTATAATATGGTTATTTGTACTATTTTTTTCTTACAAAACAGTATATTCACTATCAAAAAAGAAATATGAAGCAGAAGGAATATAGCAAAATAGAACACTATATTAAAGTTTGGAAACATATAATAAAGGCTGGTATCAATAGAAGCTATATATATAAGGCAGATGTTTTCCTAAGATTCTTTCGTTCGTTTTTTGTTCTTGGCATTCAGTTATTATTCCTAAATGCTGTATTTGGTTCTAATGATGTGTATGTCGGATGGACAAAATCGGAGGCATATTTAGTAATGGGATTTTGGAATATATTAAATTATTTCTCTTGGTCTTTCTTTGGAGTTAATCTAATGTATTTGGAGAATAAAGTACTAGATGGTCAGTTTGATTACATTCTACTTAAACCAATCTCTTCTTCGTGGATCTCATCTTTTGGAGATTTCTTTTTACATAATTTTGTAACAGGATTTTCTGGAATAATGTTAGTTATTTATTACTTAGTATTAGAGTGGAGTAATCTCTCATTCCTAAATATTCTTGTTGGTTTGTTAGCTTTGTTAGTATCTTTCATCTTTTGGTACAGCATATATCTTTTCTTTGCATCCTTTACTATTTCAAGACCAAGAAATGGATTTATATCAGTTGCAAAAGAATTGCTTGGTACAACAAAATATCCAATAGATATATTTGGAGAATCTTTTAAAGTAGTTTTCTATACAATAATCCCAATTGCATTCATAACCACTGTGCCTGCAAATATATTGATTGGAAGAGAAAATTACTTGTATGTATTAATAGCTTTTGTAATATCTTTAGTATTACTATTTTTTGCTGAAATGTCTTGGAAGAAGAATGTAAAAGGATATACTAGTGCAAGTAGTTAAGTATTATTTTTGATAGCTTCTAATACTCTGTTCAATATCTCTTCATCACTTGAGCCTTTCATTAATGCTCCTGCAGCATATTGATGACCTCCACCACCTAACTCTTCAGCTATTTTGTTAACTTCTTGATATCCTTTTGTACTTCTAAATGATACAAACCAACTATCGGCATCTTCATAATCAGGTTTAATGACAAATCCCCAATGAACTCCCTGTATGTATCTAACAAAGCTATCTCTCATGAATGTTTGAGCTTCATTTAATCCTTGCTTTGTTAATCCTAATCTTCCAATTGCCTCTCTCTTTATCTGTACATATGCCATATCTCCTTCTACAGTTAAGGATTTTAGATATTCAGAAATAGCTGGAGTAATATCTATTGGGAATTTCTTTGTTTTGTATTCATACTCCTCTAAATCAACAGGGAATACAGCCTTTGCATCTGCAAATACTCTCATTGTATTTGGTGTTGTATTTTCAAAAAGGAATCTTCCAGTATCAGCAACAATTCCATACTGTATTAATTTAGCTAAGTCAGTATCAAGTACTAATTTCTCTCCAAGAATTTCTTTGAAAGTAGAATATACTTCTTCAGTCGCGGAACTTGCATTGTTATTTATCACCAATGCTCCGTTATCTATCCTTGTATCATGATGATCTATGAATGCGAAAGGAATATTTGTGTAATCTAAATCATCTTCTCCTTCTTCTAAACACATCCTGTAATCCAAAGCATCTGTAACTAAAACAAGATCAAATCTTTGATCAGATATCTTCTCTACAATCTTAATTTCTTGCATACCTGGTAAGTTTAATGATGCTTGCTGTTTTGCTTGCATCTGTACATTCTTCTCTGGGTAGTAGCTCTTTAATATCTTGTAAAGAAGTATCATGCTACAAAAAGCATCTACATCTGGTCCTCTATGTGTGAGTAAAAGTATTGACTGAGAACTTTGTATTAAGTTGTTTAAATCATTTCTTTTGTTATCCATATTCTTGATAATACCAAATAGGCAGAATATAATACAGAGAGTGAATAATTTAACTAAATAATAAAATGATAGATATTAGAAGGATATTAGACTCTAGAGAAGAGGTTGAAAAGGGTCTTCTCAAAAGATTGAGCAAAGAAGATTTCAGTCTTGATGAGATAGTATCTATCTACGAGGAGAAGAAAAAAGTGCAACTAGATTTTGATACAAAGAGGGCACAGCAGAATCAATACAACGATAAAATGGCGAAGGAGGATAAGGGTAGTGAGAATTTTAAAAAGCTTTTAGAAGATTTAAAAACAAAAGCAAAAGAAGTTAAGGAATTAGAAGAAAAACTAAGGGAGTTGGAAAGTAAATTACAGAGCAAATTAGAGGTACTTCCAAATATTCCAGATGAGGATGTTGTTGCTGGTGGTAAAGAAGCAAATGAGGTTGTTAAGATGGTAGGTGAGAAGCCAGTGTTTGATTTTGAAATAAAGGATCATGTAGAGCTTGGTAAAAAACATGATATTTTTGATTTTGAAAGAGCTACAAAAATATCTGGAAATAATTTCAGTATGTATAAGGGTCTTGGTGCTAGATTGGAGTGGGCACTAATTAACTATTTCATTTCAAAGCATTTAGAAGCTGGGTATGAGATGATTATTCCTCCTAATTTAGTTACTAGAGATTCTGCATATGCTGCAGGACAACTTCCTAAGTTTGAAGAGGATGTTTATTGGATTCAAGATGGTTTGTGTTTGGTACCAACAGCTGAAACTGTTTTAACCAATCTTTACAAGGATGAAATTCTTGATGAGAAAGATTTGCCAAGGAAATTCTTTGCATATACTCCTTGCTATAGAAGAGAAGCTGGTAGTTACAGAGCTAATGAAAAAGGTTTGATTAGAATGCATCAATTCAATAAAGTTGAAATGTATCAGTTTACTTCTGAGGAGCAATCTCCAAAGGCATTTGAGGAGCTTGTGAGTCGTGCAGAAGAGCTTGTTGCAGGTTTAGGCTTACATTACAGATTAGTAAAATTGGCAGCTGGAGATTGTTCTGCAGGGGCTGCAAGGACTGTTGATGTTGAAATATATCTCCCTTCTATTGATCAGTATTATGAAGTAAGTTCTGTTTCCAATGTAAGAGAATATCAGAGTAGAAGAGGAAATATGAGATACAAACCAAGTGACGGTGGTAAATTGAAATATATGCATACTTTAAATGGTTCAGGTTTGGCAACAAGTAGACTAATGGTGGGTATAATTGAATCATATCAACAGAAGGATGGTTCAATATTAATTCCAGAGGTGCTTAGACCATTTATGGGTGGTGTAGATAAAATATCATAAAAGAAATATGAACTATTTCTTAGGTTTCTTTCCTAGTGACGATGCTAGAGATGGTATTAAAAAGGCTGTCAGAGAAGTCGGAAAATGCTTCGATGGTTTTGATATTCCGGTAAGATGGATTGAACCAGATATGTATCAGATGACTGTGTTAAATCTTGGTAATAGTATGCCATTCTTTAAACTTTGGTATTACAAATACAAGTTAAAGCCATTCTATTTAAGAAGATTTAAGGTGAGATTCAATACTGTAAAACTTGGGATCTCCAGAAAGTACAAAGAATTGATATATTTAGATCTCCTTGAAGGTGGTGATGAGATGAGAAAAATATTCATGGAACTTAGACATATTTTTAACCTCAAAACGGAAAATAATTTCGTACCTCATTTAACACTAGGTAGAGTTAGTAAAGATCTTACAAACCAAGAATACTCAAATGTGTGTAAAGATTTAAGTAGGGTAAGTAAAAGTATAGATATTAGTAATATTGAATTCTATATATCGAATATTGAACTTATTGGTAGTGATGAAAACGGTTACAAAGTATTAATGAACCTTAATGAAGTTGCTAATACAAAGTCATAGCTATTTGTCCAAATAGCATTCTTATTTCTTCTAAACCAAGTCCTTTGTCTTTTGGCATATTGATTAGTATGGTTTACTATATCATTTTTTACTTCATCAATATCTTTCTTACCATCAAAATATCCATCAAATTCTTGATATCCAATTGATCTGAATGCAGGGTATATATTCAAATCTTTTTGTCTTAAATTTTTATTTTCTTCAATTAAACCATCCTCGATCATAGTATCAACCCTTTTTGATATTTTTTCTCTTAATTCTTCTTTTGGTATATCTACTACAAAGTAAAGATGATTTAAAGGAACTCCTTTTTCATTCTCTATTTCTCCTCTCCTTATGATCCTTTGTAACCTTACTGGATTCTGTCTATCACTTTCATTTAAGGTCTTGAGTATATCTTCAGGTATTAATTTCTCTAATTCTGAGACATCATTACTAAGTTCCTTTTCGATATTGTTTTCTTCCATATTTGAAAGCTTGTAATTAAAAACAACACTATCTATATACAATCCAGTACCACCAACAATTATGG